>DVGK01000015.1 GCA_018712785.1 Candidatus Choladousia intestinavium
TTTGTAGAATAAAGGAGGAAACAAGATGATCATTATCGGTGAAAAGATAAATGGATCAATTCCGGCAGTGGCGGAAGCCATCGCTGCCCGTGACGCGGAATTTATTAAAAACCGGGCCCGGATTCAGGCGGAAGCAGGCGCTACGTATATTGACTGCTGCGCTTCCGTTCCGGAAGAGGTGGAAGCAGATACCCTGAGATGGATGATTGACTGCATTCAGGAGGCCACGGATCTTCCCATTTCGGTAGACAGCCCCAGCGCCAGGGTGCTGGCCGAAGTGATTCCCTACTGCAAAAAGCCGGGGCTGGTGAACTCCGTTTCCGGAGAGGGAGATAAGATGGATGTAATCTTTCCGCTGATCGCTAACACCAAATGGGAGGTAATCTGTCTCCTGTCCGATGATACGGGAATTCCCAAAAGCGCTCAGGACAGGCTGAAGGTATTTGACAAGGTAATGGAGAAGGCCAAAGAGTACGGCATCAGTCCCTCCAGGATGCATATTGACCCCCTGGTGGAGATGCTGTGTACATCCGAGGATGGAATCGCCATGAACGTGGAGGTGATCAGCACCGTCCGGAAGCGTTACCCGGACATTCATATTACGGCGGCGGTCAGCAATATCTCCTTCAATCTTCCGGTGCGTAAGATGATCAATCTGGGATTCACGGTTCTGGCCATGAACGCGGGACTGGACAGCGCGATTCTGGATCCCACCAACCGGGATATGATGGGAGTCATCTATGCGACAGAGGCGCTTCTTGGAGAGGATGAATACTGCATGGAATACATCAGCGCGTACCGGGAGGGGATCTTCGGCCCGAAGAAATAGCGGAGTTCTGCTCTGTGAAGCAGACAGAGGACAGCTGCGGCTGTTTGAAACTGAAAAATACCGGAGGTGAAATTGCGGAAGCGCCTGCGGTATGGCAGGGGAATCCGATTTTCCCTGCATAGAAACGAAAAAATGCGAGACAGGAGGTATTTTAAAATGGCAGGAATTCAGGAAGTTTATGATCTGGTTGCGAAAGGAAAAGCGAAGAAGGTCGCGGCGGCAGTAACGGAAGCTCTGGATGCGGGATGTGACCCCACAGAGATTCTGAACAAAGGTATGATTGCGGCAATGGACGAGGTAGGAGCTAAGTTCAAAAGCGGTGAGATCTTTGTCCCGGAGATGCTGGTAGCTGCCAAGGCTATGAAAAACGGCGTGGAGGTTCTGAAACCTCATCTGGCATCTGGTGTGGCAGGGGCTGCCGGAAAGGTAATCATCGGTACGGTGTCCGGAGACCTGCATGATATAGGAAAGAATCTGGTAGCCATGATGCTGGAGTCCTCCGGGTTTGAAGTAATTGATCTGGGCGTGGATGTTCCTAAGGAAAAATTCGTAGAGGCTTATGAGGAAAATCCCGATACGAAGCTGATCTGCTGCTCGGCTCTTCTGACGACCACCATGAACGCTATGAAAGAGACGGTAGATCTTTTGAATCATTCTCCCTTCAGGGATAAGATTAAGGTAATGGTAGGAGGAGCGCCCATCAGCCAGGCCTTTGCAGATGAGATCGGAGCGGACGCTTATACAGAGGACGCGGCGTCCTGCGCGCAGCGGGCTAAGGAATTGGTAGCATAGAGGAGCGGAAGAAAGGAGGGCTTTACATGTTAACTGCAAAACAGAATATGATCGAATGTATGAAGGGCGGAAATCCGGACCGGTTTGTGAATCAGTATGAGGCGATTCAGCTTCTTTTTCATCCCTTTATGTTTTCCAGCCCTTTGCTGAAGGAAGGAGAAGAAAATGTAAAGAATGCCTGGGGCGTTACTAATACCTTCCCGAAGGGAACGCCCGGGTCTTTCCCGGTACATACTCCGGATAAAATCGTGGTAAAGGATATTGAACACTGGCAGGATTACGTACACGCTCCGTCTCTGGATTTTCCCCAGGAGCTTTGGGATCAGTGCAAGGCTGCTTATGACGCGGTAGATACAGAGAAGGCTTTTAAGGCAACCTTTGTCGCGCCGGGGATTTTTGAGCAGACCCATCATCTCTGCGAGATTGCCAATGCCTTGACTTACTATATTGAATATGAGGATGAGATGCATGATCTGATCAAATATCTGACAGAGTGGGAGCTGAAGCTTGCGGAAGGCATCTGCAGCCATCTACATCCGGATATGCTTTTCCATCATGACGACTGGGGCGGGCATGACAATACTTTTATGAGCGTAAATATGTTTAATGAGTTCCTGCTTGAGCCGTATAAGGAAATTTACGGATATTATAAGAGCCACGGCGTAAAATACATTGTGCATCACTCGGACAGCTATGCGGCGACATTAGTTCCATCCATGATCGAGATGGGAATCGACGTATACCAGGGCTGCATGGAGACAAACCATGTGGACGAGCTTCTGAAGAAATATGGAGATAAGATCACCTTTATGGGCTGCATCGAAAACGCGGATGTAGACCTCCCGGACTGGACCGACGAAAAATGCGAGGCAGAGGTTCGCAGAGTCTGCGAAACCTACGGCATGAAGCATTTCATTCCCTGCATTGCCCAGGGCGGCCCCGGATCGGTATACCCGGGCGTGTATATGTCCCTGACCAATGCCATTGATAAGCTGAATAAAGAAAAGTTCGGCATTGAGAATCCGGATTCCGCCCGTATGCCGGTTCAGATTATGTTCTGATTCAGAAGCTTTTGGCTGCTGCAGTTTTTGCCATGCAGTCAAAGCGATACGTGGTCCGCTGACGGTTATGCGGAATAGAAATAGACCGTGGAAAAGTCTTTTAAGCCTCTTGCCTGAAAAGGCAGGAGGCTTAACGTATATAAGGAGAAAGTCCAACTATGGAAATAACAGCAGGCTGTCTCTATTTTGTATCGAATGATTTCTTCGAGAAGATACACTTTGACATATCAAAAATCATATAGTACAATCTATGCGGATTATCATTTTTATTATGAAGATTATATGTCCTAAATTGCATAATAAATAAGGTGTTATGGAATGAGAAAACTAGCATTAAGCGATGAAATTTTGTTAAGTGTAGATAAACCGGCCAGGTATATCGGAGGCGAAGTGAATTCGATTATAAAGGATCCGAAGGCGGTAGAGATTCGTTTCGCCATGTGTTTTCCGGATGTAATGGAAATCGGTGAATCCCATCTCGGCATGAAGATTCTCTATGATATGTTCAACCGCAGGGAAGATGTATGGTGTGAGAGGGTTTACTCTCCCTGGATGGACCTGGATCAGATACTAAGAGAAAACCAGATTCCTCTCTTTGCTCTGGAATCTCAGGATCCGGTCCGCGGCTTTGATTTTCTGGGAATCACGCTTCAGTATGAGATGTGCTATACAAATGTACTGCAGATTTTGGATTTAAGCGGGATTCCTCTGATGGCCCGGGAGCGGACCTGGGAGGACCCAGTTGTCATAGGCGGCGGTCCCTGTGCCTACAATCCCGAGCCTTTGGCAGATTTTTTTGACCTTTTTTATATTGGTGAAGGAGAGACATCTTACGATGCTCTTTTTGATTTATATAAAAGCTGTCGGCAGGAAAATGGTTCAAGGAGAGAATTCCTGAAACGCGCCGCCGCGGTTCCGGGCATCTATGTTCCTTCCATGTATCAGGCTGCCTATTATGAGGACGGGCGGCTGGCTTCTTTCCAGCCAATTGAAGAGGGAATCCCTCAAAAGGTGCAGAAGCAGGTGGCTTCAGATCTTGAGAATACGCCCTATCCTAAGGCGCCTGTGATGCCTTTCATTAAGGCTACCCAGGACCGGGTGGTCCTTGAGATTCAGAGAGGCTGTATCCGCGGCTGCCGTTTCTGTCAGGCAGGAATGATCTATCGTCCTACCAGAGAAAGAAACCTGGAGAGGTTAAAACAGTATGCCCGCGAGATGCTGAAAAATACGGGGCATGAGGAGATTTCTTTAAGCTCCTTAAGCTCCAGCGATTATTCTGACCTGGCCGGAATCGTGAATTTTCTGATTGATGAGTTTAAAGATCAGAAGGTCAATATCTCTCTTCCCTCCCTTCGGATTGACGCCTTTTCTCTGGACGTAATGAGCAAGGTGCAGGACGTGAGAAAAAGCAGCCTGACCTTTGCGCCGGAAGCCGGCTCTCAGAGAATGCGGGACGTGATCAATAAGGGCCTTACCGAGGAGGATATTCTGACGGGAGCCAAGCAGGCCTTCAGGGGCGGCTGGAATAAGGTAAAGCTGTATTTTATGCTGGGGCTTCCCTGGGAAACGGAAGAGGATCGGAAGGAGATTGCCCATCTGGCAGACCGGATCGCGGCGGAGTATTACCAGATCCCCAAGGAAGAGAGAAGCGGCAGATGTCAGATTACGGTAAGCACCTCTTTCTTTGTCCCCAAGCCCTTTACCCCCTTCCAGTGGGCTGGAATGTTCTCACCGGGAGATTACCTGGGCTTTGCAAAAACCGTAAACCATGAGATTAAAGAAGTGCTGAATCACAAAAGTATCCGGTACAACTGGCACGAAGCGGACGTAACGCTGCTGGAGGGAGCCCTTGCCAGAGGAGACAGGAGAATGGGACAGGTGATTTTAGAGGCTTACAGAAACGGAGCGCTCTTTGATTCGTGGACAGAGTACTGGGACTTTGATAAGTGGCTGAACGCTTTTGAAAAAACGGGGATTTCCCTTGACTTTTACACCCTCAGGGAGCGCAGTACGGAAGAGCTGCTTCCATGGGATTTCATTGATATTGGAGTGACGAAAAAATTTCTGGCCGGGGAATGGGAAAAAGCGGCCAAAGGACAGGTCACTTTAAACTGCCGTGCCGGATGCTCCGGGTGCGGAGCGGCGAAATACGGCGGAGGTGTATGCTATGAAGGTAAGAATTAGATTTTCTAAATATGGCTCCATGAAGTTTATCGGCCATCTGGATGTGATGCGTTATTTCCAGAAGGCGTTCCGCAGAGCCGGCATCGATATCGCTTTTACAGAGGGGTTAAGCCCCCATATGATTATGTCCTTCGCGGCGCCTCTGGGGTTAGGGCTTACCAGCGACGGGGAATATATGGATGTGGAGCTGCGCACAGTCCGTTCCTCGAAGGAGATCATGGATGCCCTGAATCAGGCAGGCTGTGAGGGGATTCTCGTAACAGGAGTATATCAGATTCCGGAAGACAAGGCAAATAAAGCCATGACACTTGTGGCGGCTGCGGATTATTCTCTGCGTTTCAGAAAGGGATATGCTCCCAAAGGGGACTGGCAGTCCGGAATTTCTCATTTCTATGCTTCAAAATCCATCCGGGTTCTGAAGAAGACAAAGAAGTCGGAAAAAGAAGTGGATATCCGACCGATGATCTATGAAATGTCGGTTCATTCCGGCACCGTGTTCTTTAAGCTTGCGGCGGGAAGCGCGGCGAATCTGAAGCCGGAGCTGGTAATGGACGCTTACCTGAAGAGCATCGGCATGGAACCGCAGCCCTTTGCCTACGAAATCCACCGGCGCGAGCTGTACGCCGATCTGGGGCAGGGACAGAAGAGAAAGCTGGCGCCTTTAGGAGAACTGGGGCAGGAGATCCCAGGGGAGGCTGCAGATGGAGAGCAGTAGGAGGGAAGGCCCGAAAGAATGGCAGTACCTGATGCTTCGGAGGGAAGGAAAAATTTTTTCCTTCCTTCTTCAGAATCAGAAGGCAGTGGAAATTCACTGTGAGAAGGCCGATGAGATTTCCAGGCTGGGAAACGTTTATATAGGCAGGATAAAAAATATCGCCAAAAATATTCAGGCTGCTTTTGTGGAGATCGCTCCGGGAGAGGTCTGCTATCTGCCCTTGGAGGATCTGAAACATCCGGTATTTACCAAAAAAGGCAGTTCTAAGTCCGCACAGGCAGGCGATGAGCTGCTGGTTCAGATAAACCGGGAGGGAATGAAGACCAAATTCCCTTCTGTGACAACGCAAATCAGCCTGCATGGAAAATACGCGGTTCTCACAAGAGGAAAAGAGCAGACCGGCGTTTCCAAAAAGCTTCCCATTGAAATCCGGGAAGAACTGGTACGGTTCGCGGACCGGATTCTGGAGGAAAACGGGGAACTGGAAGGGCCGGAGGCAGGCGCGGCAGGTACAGAGCCAAAAAAAGGAAACGGCAGGGAATGGAGCTGGATCCTCCGGACCAACGCGGGAGCGGCATCCCGGGAACAGCTGAAGGCAGAGCTTTTGAGACTGAAAGAGCAGTATGAGACACTGATGCGGCAGGCTTTTTACCGGACGTGTTTTTCCTGCCTGCTGAAAACTCCCCCGGCCTATCTGAACCGTCTGTCAGACCTGTATGATTCGTCGGTTCATGTATTTCTTACAGACGACGAAGCCCTGTATCAGGAGATGCGGGATTATCTGACAGAATATCAGCCGGAGGATCTTTCCAAGCTGGCCTTTTATGAAGACGAGCTTCTGCCCATGCATAAGCTGTATTCTCTGGAGCATCAGCTTTCCCAGGCTCTGCGTGAGCGTGTCTGGATGGATTCCGGAGGCTATCTGGTGATTCAGCCTACAGAGGCACTTACGGTCATTGACGTGAACACCGGAAAATACGAGGGAGGAAAAAATAAAGAAAAAACTTTTCTTAAGATTAATCTGCAGGCTGCCAGGGAGGTAGCCAGACAGCTCCGTCTCAGAAATCTTTCCGGAATCATTATCGTGGATTTTATCAATATGGAAAAGCAGGAGTCCAAAAAAGAGCTTCTGTCCGCTCTGGAAGGTTTTCTAAGAGAAGATCCGGTTCATGCGACTCTGGTAGATATGACAAAGCTTTCTTTGGTAGAAATCACCAGGCAGAAAAAGGAAAAACCTTTGGCGGAAAGTGTGGGAGACTGGAAAACAACCTGAGGAAACCGATCGATGGAAGAAAAGAAGCAACAGAAGAAGAAAACGCCGAAAACAAAAAAAATCTCTAAAAAACCTTCATCAGGGAAAAAGCCTGCGCGCCTTTCTCCTTCGCAGAAAACGCTTTTAAGGAAGAGGCAGCTTGCCAGAAGAACGCTTCTTTTTCTGGCCGCGCTTCTTCTGGCGGTTCTCATTCGGGGCGTCTTTTTTTCGCGAAGAAACCGGCAGGAGGATTATACTCTGTCGGATTCTGTGCTGCAGCATGAAGCGCTGGTGGATCAATATACAGAGCAGTACGGCATCACTCAGTATAAAAATTACATTCTGGCCATTATTCAGGTTGAGTCGGCGGGACTGGGGGCGGATATTATGCAGTCCAGCGAATCTCTGGGACTCTCTCCCAATTCTCTGGGCAGGGAGGAATCGGTTCGGCAGGGATGCGCCTATTTTTCCACTCTTCTGAACTACGGCGAAAGTCTGGGATGCGATATAGAAAGCGTAGTTCAGGCCTACAATTACGGAATCGGCTTTCTGGATTTTGTCAATCAGAACGGAAAGGCCTACAGCTTTGAGCTGGCTCAGCAGTACGCAAGTCAGATGTCCGGCGGCAGCACAGTGGCCTATACGAATCCCATTGCCCTTCAGACAAATGGAGGCTGGCGGTATACTTATGGGAATATGTTCTATGTCATGCTGGTAGAGCAGTATCTGCCGGAGCAATAGGAGGCGTTTAGCGTGCAGTCGTTATAAGAAAACGAAGGATAACGTCTGCTATTGAAGGACGGGGAAGGAACACAGGATGAAAGATCGTTTGCAGCAGTTTAAACTTGGATTAAAGGACGGGATTCCCATTGCCCTGGGATATCTGGCCGTCTCTTTTTCGTTTGGAATCATGGCAAAGGGAGCGGGAATCAGAACCCTGGAGGCAGCTGTTATGTCATTTACGAATCTTACCAGCGCAGGTCAGTTCGCGGCTCTCGGCATAATCCAGAGCGGCGCGCCGCTTATGGAAATGGCGGCAGCCCAGCTGATTATTAACCTCCGGTACTGTCTTATGTCCTGCTCCCTGTCTCAGAAGCTTTCAGGGAGTATGCCTTTTTTTCACCGTTTTCTCATGGCCTACGGGATTACGGATGAAATCTTCGGAGTATCCGTCTGCCGTGAGGGAACGCTTTCGCCCTTTTACAGCTACGGGCTGATCTGCGCGGCGGTTCCCGGATGGACTTTGGGGACCGTACTGGGGGCTGTATCCGGCGATCTTTTGCCGGCCAGGCTTCTGAGCGCTCTGAATGTGGCTATTTACGGGATGTTTCTGGCTGTGGTGGTTCCGCCGGCCAGGGAGAGCCGGGTTTTATCCGGAGTGATTGTGATTTCCATGCTTGCCAGCCTGCTGTTTACAGCGATTCCCTGGCTGAATGGAATTTCATCGGGATTTAAAATTATCATCCTTACCGTTATCATTGCCGGCGCGGCGGCCTGTCTGTTCCCGGTGAAGGAGGAGAGCCATGAAGCCTGACACATATCTTTATATTTTTGTTATGGCTGCAGTCACGTATCTGGTGCGGCTGCTGCCCCTGACGCTGATCAAAAAAGAAATAAAGAATACCTACATAAAATCTTTTCTGTACTATGTACCTTACGTGACTCTGTCTGTGATGACCTTTCCGGCCATTCTTTCCGCCACGGATTCCATCTGGTCGGGAACAGCAGCCTTTGCCGCGGCGGTACTTCTTGCCTACAGAAGGAAGAGTCTGCTTCAGGTCTCCATAGCCGCCTGCGCGGCGGCGTTTTTGGTGGAACTGATTCTGGTCTGAGAAAATAATTTCCGGCTTTTTGTTACTTTTTTCATTTCTGAATCGTGTTATAAGTGAAAGGCCCTTTCAAAGACACAAGAAAATGAGGAAGCATTTATGAGACAACCGCTGGAAGCTCTGATTGAGCGCTATCAAAGAAGCCTGTATGCCGCGGCATTTAACATCTGCCGCAATCCCGAAGATGCCAACGACGCAGTTCAGGACACGTTTATTCAGTATTATACGTCCAGAAAAGAGTTTCGGGATGAGGAGCATCTGAAGGCATGGCTGCTGCGGGTGGCAGTAAACCGGGCGAAGGATATAACCAGGTCTTTCTGGCGCAGGAATAAGATTTCCATAGAAGAATATGCTGAGGAAATTCCTTTTGAAAATCAGGAGGACCGGGAGCTGTTTGAGGCAGTGATGAAGCTTCCTGAGAAATACCGGGATGTGATTCATCTGTATTATTATGAGGAGCTTTCTGTAAAAGAAATCGCCGGAATTCTCGGGGCCAGCCAGGGCAGCGTGAAAATGCGGCTGTCCAGAGGGCGAAGCTTCCTGCGGGACGTATTTAAGGAGGAAGAAGGATGACAGAGAGAGATCGTTATAAAAAGGTTTTTGACACAGTATCTTCCTTCGGCATGGAACCTTTGGAGGAGGGCAGCCTTATGACAAAAAGAAGAAAACATTTTTACCTGAACCGGGCGGCCGCTGCGGCTGCAGTTCTCTTAATCGCGGGAAGCACAGGAGTAGCCTATGCCGCGAATGTGGGAGGGATCCAGCGCACGGTTCAGCTTTGGATTCACGGCGACCAGACAGACGCCACACTGGTGATCGAGACGGAAGAGGGATATGCGGAATATTCCGCGACGTATCAGCTTCAGGACGGCTCCACGGAGAGCTTTTCCGGCGGCGGAATCGCCTATGAAGCGGATGGTTCAGAGCGTCCCCTCACAGAGGAGGAGATTCTGCAGGAGCTTTCCATGCCGACGGTGGAATATAAGGAGGACGGGAGCGTCTGGGTTTACTACTATAATCAAAAAATCGACGTGACGGACTCCTTTGAAAACGGAGTATGCTACGTAAAGCTGGTAAACGGAGGCGAGACTCTTTATCTGACTATAAAGTATAAGGATGGATATTCTACAAGTTATGACAAATATCCGGATCCCAGGCTCTTTAATTAACCTGGGAATCGGGATTGAGGAAAAGGAGCGAGAGAACTGATTCATCCAGAAGCATCAGGCAGCGTCAGTTTCGCATCGAAGGAGCAATGAAGATGCGGAATTGACGCTGCTTTTTTGCCCGGGAAGAGCCGAAACTGTCAGTAATACCCAAGATAAGTCTGCACTCTGACTATTTTCAAGGGGAGACAGTCGTTGTATAATACAGATTATAGCAATCACGCCAAGACAGATCCTGTCGTATCTGCTTTACTTGATTCAACCGTATGCTTGAAGAAAGGCGGTATATTTACGGAGGCTACAATGAATAAAAAGGAAATCGTAAAATATTTCTATGAGGTTATTGACAAAAAAACTTACTAAATTTCTGATTATCTTTTCTTAAGCTGGTAAATGTCGATATAGCCTGTATTTTAGG
>DVGK01000155.1 GCA_018712785.1 Candidatus Choladousia intestinavium
GGGGCTTCCGGCCGAAACCGTCGGAAGCCCCGGCTCTTTTCCGGTTTAAATCCATTATTTGTACAGCAAAATCGCCATACCCGCCTCTATGTTATTATAGATGGTCTCAGCGGCCTCATAGGGAAGGTTCACACACCCATGGGAACCGTTCGTCTGATAAATATTCCCCCCGAAGGAGCTTCGCCAGGGAGCATCGTGAAGTCCCTGCCCGTCATGGAAGGGCATCCAGTAAGTCACTTCCTCTCTCCAGGTATCGCCCTCCAGAACAGAGGGGCTCTCTTTGTATGCCAGCGGAAATGCTCCCGTGGCTGTCTCTCTGTCCTCTGTAGGAAGACCGGAGACGAAATCACTCTCCACAATCAGCTCTCCGTCAATGTAGAACCAGAGATGCTGCTTTGTGAGGTTGACCTCCACATATGTGCCGCACAGATCGTCACGTCCATTCCTCTTATAACCGCTGACTGCATAGACCGGCTCTCTCTCCACCGTGGTATTGCTGTAGATATCCGCCAGAAGCTGGTCGGTTTCACCGTCAATGTCGATCTGATATCCGTAGTCGCTGCTTGGAATCGTAACCTCTGTTCCGTCGGTCGCTGTAAAAGTACGGGAGTAATACAAGGTATCATATTTGGAAGCCAGCTCTGTCACGTAATTGTAAACACTGTCCCGGCTGATGCTGGACTCCGCTCCGTCAATCACCAGCCACTGCTGCACCGTATCCCAGTTCACTACCTCCGTCACTTCCCCGAAGGTCAGGGTAATATTGGCCTTGCAGTAGGAATTATAAATATCCATTAAGATATTCATGTCATGGTCATCCTGGGTAACAGCAGGAAGATAATAGAAATCCTGCGGTACCTCTATCTGCGCGTCCTCCTGGGGACGGGACTGCGCGGTCAGGGCATCCATCTGCTCTTTCACCAGTTCCTGAAGCTTTGCGTCATCGAACTCATTGCCGTATACTTCCGGCTGTATATAATACTCCGTGCCGTTATATTCCATAACGGCATCCACGCTGGCAACTCTGGGCGTGGAGAAATTGGCCGCCGCCACCGCCTGCTCAAACACATTCTCATCAAACTGGAAGGGAACCTCCACCTCAAAGGTATTCCCCTCGAACAGACTCAAGAGAAGACTAAGGTTCTGATCCCGCATACACTCCTGAATGTTGTCCAGGAGCTGCTTCTGGTCTACCGTATATCCCATCTCTTCCAGCGTAAGGGTCAGTACGCTTTCTCCACCCTCTGTAATGGTGAGAGTGGGAGAACTGTAATCCTCTGTAAGCATCAGCAGAACTTCCTTACACGTCTTTCCGGTTACATCATACCCGTTTATAACTGTATCTTCAAAAAAAAGGCCGCTGTTCACCCTCTGATAGAGATAAAATCCAACACCTCCAAGCCCTGCGATCAGGCAGATTACAATAACTAAAATCGCGATCCGTATACCTTTATTCTTTTTCTTCACTTTTGTCCCTTACCCTTCTGAATCTTTACCTGCACTTAACGAGACTTTCTCCCATCTGCCCCCTCTGCAGAAGGGATACAGCCCCACTCTCCCTATATTGCACTATCCTTAGAGAATAGTCAAGGGTCGGAATCTTAATTTTCGATGAAGAAATCCGACCCTTTTTTTTACATTTTACGCATGCTGAATCTCGTTTTCAAACATAACCGTTACTTCTGTTCCCTCTCCCTCCACGCTGTCCAGCTTGATCTGTGCATGGTGTTGGGCTACAATATGCTTTACAATGGCAAGCCCCAGCCCGGTGCCTCCTGTCTGCTTGGAACGGCTTTTATCTACCCGGTAAAACCGCTCGAAAACCCGTTCCAGGCTGTCCTTTGGAATTCCAATCCCTGTGTCCTTCACAGTCAGATAGGTGACTCCCTGTCTTGGGCTAACAGTAACTTCCACCTTTCCTCCCAGCCGGTTGTAGCGGATCGCGTTATCGCAGAGATTGTAAACCAGCTCCTCCAGCATCTGCTTATTGGCCTGAATCACCGCTTTGCTTCCGGTACAATGAATGCGGATTCCATGATTTTTGGCGTTAAGCTCCAGCATATCCACACAGGCCTTCGACACCTCATACAGATCCACGCAAGCATACGTAGTCTCCACCTGATCCGAATCCAGCTCGGAAAGCTTTATAATGTCATTAATCAGGGTAAGGAGCCGCTTTGCGTTTCTGGAAATCTCCCTGGCAAAGCGTCGTGACTCATCCTCCCCTGCCAGACCTGTCTCGATCAGCTCCGCATACCCGGAGATAGACGTCAAGGGCGTCTTCAGCTCATGGGAAACATTCGCTGTAAACTCCTGGCGCATTTTGGCATTTTTTAAAATATCCTTATGCTGCTGGCGGATGGTGGTAATAAAAGGCACCAGCTCCTCGTACGTATCCGCCATCTCAATCTGATCAATGTGGTTCGCCAGGTTCTCAATAGGCCTGACAAGGCTGGCAGTTATATACCTGGACAGAATAAAGCAGATCAGGAAGATCACAGCGGCAATAAGAATAATCCCCTGCAGAGTTGTATAAAACACATTCCAGATACTGTTGGCCGGCTGGCTGACCCGAAGGATCTGTCCATTTTCCAGCTGCACTGCGTAATAATACATATCCTGATTCACAGTATCGGAATGGCGGATGGAATATCCGCTTCCGTATGTCTCCGCCTGTTCAATCTCGGGCCGGTCGCCATGATTCTCCATCTCCCCGTTTTCCACTTCATCGTCGTATATGACCTCTCCGTCCTCTGAAATCACCGTAATACGGAGATCGCTGTTGTAATCCGTATATTCCTGCCGCATCTCTTCCCCGGAGTTTACTAGCCCCTTCAGAAGGTTTGCGTAAATCTTCATATCGTTAATTACCTGTTCCTGGTACATATTGTGAAAAATAGCCACTGAAATGAGCACAGTAGCAACCAGGGTCAAGGTCGCTGTAGCAAGAAGATACTTGTTGATTTTCTTTTTCATGGGAAAAGAGGAACCTCCTTACACTTATTCTTCTCCTATGAGCATATATCCTACATTGCGGACCGTACGGATCAGCGAACCTGCGGCCCCCATTTTCTGGCGCAGCGTCTTAATGTGCATATCCAGCGTCCTGGACTCCCCTTCGAAATCCGTTCCCCAGACCCGATCCAGGATCATATCCCTGGGGGCTACAATTCCCGCGTTCAGCATCAGAAGCTTCAGAAGCTCATACTCCTTGAAGGTAAGCTCGCAGAGCTTGTCGTTGACAAAAACCTGACGCTTCTCATCATCCATAAACACAGGTCCGAAGCGCAGAAGCTTCTCATCGTCCATCCCCTTGCTCCTTCTTATCAGAGCCTTCACTCTGGAGATCAGCTCCATTACGCCGAATGGCTTGGTCAAATAATCATCGGCCCCCTGGTCCAGTCCTTTCACCTTATCCAGCTCCGTTGTTTTTGCCGTCACTAAAATAATGGGAACCTTTCTGGTCTCAGAATTTAAGCGGAGCTTTTTCACAATGGCCAGCCCATCCTCATCCGGAAGCATAATATCCAGAAGAATCAGCCCCGGAACCTTTTCCTTGATCTTCTTGTAAAAGGTTCCCGCCGTCTCAAATCCCTGCACTTCATATCCCGCATTCTTCAATGCGAACATCTCAATCTCCCGAATATTTTCATCGTCTTCCACAATATAAATTAATGCCATTCTGGTCTCCTCCATTTTCTGCTTCTGCAGGCTCAGGAAATTCCGTCTGCAGCTCTTCAGGTCATTCCGGCAGCTCTTCTCTCTGCATATGGGAGCGCATATCCACCTTGGGAGTCCCTTTTATCCTTTCCGGTAATGCATACTTCTCACTGTATGCCTGATACTGCTGAGCAAAATGCATCCTGTCCTCTGTTTTCAGGGATTTTAAATAAGCGTGACGTCCATATTCATCCTTATCCGCCTGTACAAGACAGACTGCAATGTTTGAGCAGTGATCCGCGATCCGCTGGTAGCTGGTGGTAAGATCTGACAGAATAAATCCAAGCTCAATGGTACATCTTCCCTCCCTGAGCCGTTCAATATGTCTCTGCTTCATAGACGCGCTGAGATCATCGATCACTTCTTCCAGGGGCTCAACCTGCTGTGCCTTCTCAAGATTCTCAGTATGGACTGCTTCCATGGTAAGCTCCACGATCTCCTTAATGGCTGCTGAAAAAACCTGAAGCTCCCTGACCGCAGCCTGGGAGAAGGCCAGATTCTTCTCATAGATTTCCTCCGCCGCCTTCGCGATGCTCACGGCATGGTCGGAAATACGCTCCATGTCTCCAATGCTGTGAAGCAGCACAGAGAGCGTATGGCTGTCCTTCCTGGTCAGCTCATGCTTGGAAACCTGCACCAGATACGTACCTAAGCGGTCCTCATACCGATCCACCTGTTCCTCTTTATGGCTGACCTCCCGGACGCCCTCCGTCTTATACCGGTCCAGCAAAGAAATCGCTTCCTCCAGAGAACCTGCCGTCAGATCTGCCATTCTGGCCGCGGCCTTTCTGCATTGCTCCACCGCGAAAGCCGGAGTATCCAGAAATCTCTCATCCAATCCAAGAAGCTCCTGCTTTTCCGCATCGTCCTTTTTGCCGTTCTCTTCCCGGTCACGAACCGTCAGCTTTGCCAACTTAACCAGCACTCTATGGAAGGGAAGCCACAGACAGGTGGCAAAAACATTGAAGGCCGTATGCACCACCGCGATTCCCGCCGGGGTAGCCGCATCGTCCAGAAATGCAAAATTGACAAAAAGATTGATGGTGTAAAACAGCACCAGAAAAACAATAGTGCCGATCAGATTAAAATACAGATGCACAAAGGCCGCTCTCTTCGCATTCTTTTTAGCCCCGATGGAGGACAGCAGCGCCGTAACGCAGGTACCGATATTCTGACCCATAATAATAGGAAGGGCGGCCCCGTAGGATACAGAACCGGTCATGCACAGGGCCTGGAGAATTCCCACAGAGGCAGAAGAGCTCTGGATAATGGCTGTAAGAACTGCTCCTGCCAGAAGTCCCAGTACCGGATTGCGGAACATTAAAAAAAGATTGGTAAATTCCGGAATCTCCGCCAGTGGTTCTACCGCCCCGCTCATGGTTTCCATGCCAAACATCAGCACTGCAAAGCCCAGCAAAATCGAGCCTACATCCTTCTTCCGCTCGCTTTTTGCGAACATGTGAAGCCCGATACCGATCACGGCCAGAATCGGCGAAAAAGAAGAAGGCTTCAGGAGCTGGAGCAAAAAGCTGTCTCCCTCAATTCCGGAGAGGCTTAAAATCCAGGATGTAACGGTGGTACCGATATTGGCTCCCATGATAATCCCTACCGTACGTTCCAAAGTCATAATGCCTGAATTTACAAACCCCACCACCATAACTGTGGTGGCGGAGGAAGACTGGATCACTGCCGTAACAGCCAGTCCCAGCAGCACGCCCTTGATTGTACTGCTTGTAAGATTCTCCAGAATCTTCTCAAGACGTCCGCCGGAAGCTTTGGCCAGACTGTCCCCCATTACGTTCATTCCATAGAGGAACAGCGCCAAACCTCCCAGCAGTGTAAACAAATTAAAAATATCCATATAAAATTCCCTTTCCCTTCTGTATATTCCACTAAATATAAATTATACACAAAGTAGAAGAAAAAGGGGAGCTTTTTATGTAAAATTTATGTAAATACGCAGAAAAGGCCAACACATGATACCGGGAAGACCGTTCTCGATTCGAGTCCATAAATGCAAAACCTCCCTGGCATTCGGCATCAGCCTTCTGAGGAAATGTCCCTCCACCGACATTTCCGCCTCTATTTAAATTTCATAACTCACAAGCTTTTAAGTATTCCCGGCCGTCCTGCTATACTGTAAAGACGTCGTTAATCTCTTTTCCGCTTCTGTGCTTTCCTGTAATAGAAAATTCCACCCACTCGCCAATATTGGATGCATGGTCGCCGATCCGCTCATAGTATTTGGCGACCATCAGAAGATCCAGAGCCTGGTCGCTTGAGACCTCTCCCGTTTTCATTTCCTCAATAATCTCACTCCGCACAGCCAGGAAATGCTCATCTACAATATCGTCGCTGTCAATGACTTCCTGAGCCATGGCAAGGCTGCTCTCCACATAAGACTCAATACTGTTGTTTACCATCTTCATGGTAGCCTCCGCCATCTGAGTCAGTCTTGAGCCGCTGATAGGCAGCTTGATGGTTCCTACCTGAATAATCTCAGCAATATCTGTGGCCTGATCTCCGATTCGTTCTAAATCTGTAATCATCTTCAGAGCGGCTGAAATTTTCCGCAGATCGGACGCTACCGGCTGCTGCTGGAGAAGAAGCTGGATGCAGATGGTCTCCACCTGCCGTTCCTGATGATCAATCTCATGCTCCAGCTGATCGATCTCTTTTACAAGCGCGTCCTGATCTTTTTCTTCTGAAAGCAGAAGCTTATAAGTCTTCATAATGGCCTTCTCGCAGAGCATACCCATTTCCAGCATCTCTTTATGAAGACGTTCCAATTTCTCTAAAAAACGATTTCTCATATCAGCCAAACCTCCCTGTGATATATTCTTCCGTTTTCTTATTCTTCGGCATAGAGAAAAGAGTCATGGTATCATCGTACTCAATCACCTCTCCCAGAAGGAAGAAAGCGGTTTTATCAGAAATTCTGGCTGCCTGCTGCATATTGTGGGTTACCATTACAATTGTATAATTCTCTTTCAGCTCTGTAGCCAGGTCCTCAATTCTGCTGGTGGAAATAGGATCCAGCGCGGAAGTAGGCTCATCCATCAGCAGAACCTCCGGTTCTACAGCCAGAGCTCTGGCGATGCAAAGACGCTGCTGCTGTCCTCCGGACATTCCCAGAGCGCTCTTTTTCAGGCGATCCTTTACCTCATCCCAGATCGCGGCGTCTCTTAAGGCTTTTTCCACAATATCATCCAGCTTGGATTTTGAATGAACTCCGTGGGTTCTGGGACCATATGCAATATTGTCATAAATACTCATGGGGAAAGGATTCGGTTTCTGAAAGACCATTCCGACTCTCTTTCTCAGCATATTTACATCCATTTTCCCATAGATATCCTCCCCGTCCAGCTTCAGCTCTCCGGTGATTTTGCAGCCCTCCACCAGATCGTTCATACGGTTCAGGGATTTGAGAAGCGTTGACTTTCCGCAGCCGCTGGGGCCGATAAAAGCCGTAATTTTATGTTCCGGAATGTCCAGATTGATATCCTTCAGCGCGTGGAAATCTCCGTAATACAGGTTTGTATTGTGAATTGTTATTTTATCCATTTCTTAACCTCTTCCTTTTAAGAGTTTTCTCGCCAGCAGATCAGAAAGACCGTTTAACGCCAGCACAACTACAAGTAAAACAACCGCCGTAGCATAGGCTTCATTCATATGAAGGCCCTCGCTGGAAAGCACATACATGTGAACGGCCAGCGTACGCCCTGAACCGAAAAGATTGTGAGGAACCTGGGCAACTGAGCCCGCTGTATAAAGCAGAGCCGCCGTCTCGCCTACGATTCTTCCTGTAGCAAGAACCACACCGGAGAGAATTCCCGGCACAGCCGTAGGAAGAACAATGCGGAAGATGGTCCGCAGCTTTCCTGCGCCAAGTCCAAAGGACGCCTCTCTGTAAGAATCCGGCACTGCCAGAAGAGCTTCCTCCGCAGTCCTCATAATCAGCGGAAGAATCATAATTACCAGAGTTAATGAACCAGCCAGCAGGGAGTATCCCCATCTGAGAGCCGTACTGAAAAACAGCATACCAAACAGACCGTATATGATAGAAGGAATACCGGACAGAGTCTCGGCTGTAAGCCGGATCACTGTAACCACCTTGCTGCCTTTGTTCGCGTATTCCACAAGGAAGATTGCCGCGAATACCCCCAGCGGGATCGCGATCACAAGAGAGAGCGCTGTCATAATCACCGTGTTAATCATCGCGGGCATCAGGGAAACGTTCTCTGAATTATACTCCAGCGCGAAGAGATCCGGGGTAATATACCGCACGCCTCTTATCACAATAAATCCTACCAGGAAAACCATTACCGCCAGGGTTAAGAAGCCTGCCAGCCATACCAGCAGGGCTGCCGCCGCTGAGCCGGGATGATTTTTCCACTTCTGCGCTACCTTTTCCAGCCACTCCCCAGCCGTCTGCTTTTTCTGTACCGGGGTATTGGCAATTACTACAGTTCCCTCGCCGCCCTCGTTCTGAGGCAGATTATTTTCTCTATTCATATGCCGATCTCCGTTTCAAAGCTGATATGCAAAGGTTAATAATCAAAATAAACACAAACAGTACAACGCCGGTAGCAATCAGCGCCTCTCTGTGAAGATTTGCCGCATAACCCATCTCAATTACAATGTTCGCCGTCATCGTTCTCAGACCTTCGAATACACCCTGAGGCATCCAGGTCTGATTTCCTGCAACCATAATTACCGCCATAGTTTCACCGATGGCGCGTCCGATTCCCAGGACTACCCCTGCCATTACTCCGGATTTTGCCGCCGGAAATACCGTAAAGAACACGCTGCGCTCATGGGTGGCGCCCAGAGCCAGAGCTCCTTCATAGTATGAGTCCGGAACACTCCTGATCGCCGACTCTGCAACCCCTGTTACTGTGGGCAGAATCATAATTCCAAGAAGAAGTGATGCCGTAAACATTGTTGTTCCGTTTCCTGTCAGTTCTCTCAGCCAGGGAACGAACACTACCAGACCAAAGAAACCATATACTACAGAGGGAACACCAGCCATCAGATTTACCGTAGCCTTAAAAAACGGATACAGACGTTTCGGACAGTAGTGAACCATAAAAATGGCTGTGAGCAGAGCCACAGGTACTCCGATAATAATCGCACCCGCAGTTACGTAAATGCTTCCCAGTATAAACGGGAAAATTCCGTACAGATCATTGGAAGGCCTCCATGTCTGACCGAACAGAAAATTGAAAATTCCAATCTCGCCCATAGCCGGCAGTCCGTTCGCAAACAAGAAAATACAAATCAGCGCTACCGCCAGGACAGAGGTACAGGCCGCTACCAAAAAGATGATATGCATAACCCGCTCTGATAATTTATTTGCCATTCAAACTTCCATTCCTTTCTTTTTCGCTCCGGTACAGCCATTGCTGCTGATTCTGAAGTCTGGCTTCGTCTCCGGAAGAATCCTGTTTACCCCATTCATGGTTCTTCCCGAACGTTTTACGGTCCGGGAAGAAACAGGAATTAACATTTTATTTTCCACATCTGTTCATGTGTCCCTCTGAACATTTTACCGTTCAGACTTACAGAATCAAATCTTTTCCAGAATTACTCTGCAGCTTCTGTCTCTGCTGCTGCTGTCTCTGTCTCTGCTGCTGCTTCTGTCTCATCTGCTGCTGCCTCAGTATCTTCAGATACTGCGGGTGCTGCAAGGGCATCTTCCCATGTGGTGATCTCGCCAACATAGATCTGACGGATTGTCTCGCTGGAAAGCTCAGTTACACCGCTGTCATTGTTTACGATTACAGCAATACCATCCTGTGCGATTACAGTAGGTGTAAGACCTGCAGCGATCTCTTCCTCGTTTACTTCTCTGGAAGCCATTCCGATATCGCAAAGTCCATCAATTGCAGACTGCATACCAGTGGTGGAATCGCTCTGCTGAACTTCAACGTTTACGTTCTCATTTACTGATGCATAACCCTCAGCCAGCTTTTCCATTACAGGAGTTACAGAAGAAGAACCAGCTACTGTCACATCGCCTGACGCATCCGTTGCCTCGTAAGCGCCTGTGCTCTCCACCGGGATGTAACCATTCTCTTCAATGATAGCCTGTCCTTCATCACTCATAATGTAGCTTACGAAGTCTGCAGCTGCGTCGCTGAGATCTTCTTTTGTCGCAATATTGAAAGGACGAACAACCGGATACGTTCCATTCTCGATATTCTCTGCAGTTGCCTCTACTCCGTCAACCTTCACAGCTGTAACTGTGTCATCCAGAGAACCAAGAGATATGTAACCGATGGCATTCTCATCACCTGCTACCGTGGTCATCATAACGGCAGTGCTGTTTGTGATGTTTGCTGCCTGTGTAGTATTGTCAACGTCGTCAACCTCAATGCCCATCAGCTCTACGAAAGCGCCTCTTGTACCAGAACCATCCTCTCTGGAAACAACGGTAATGTCTCCCTCAGCTGCTGCCATAGCGGTTACGCCAAGACTTGCTGTCATCATTGCTGCCATACATACTGCAATTGCTTTTTTCATAATAATTAGATCTCCTTTCACCACAACCAAATCGCTGTGTCTCGTTCATTACGTTTTGCATTTTAAAGGAGAAATGTAAAATATGAAACATGGTTCAAGTAAAGAATACGTAAATTCCCGGTAAGGATTTTACTTTTTATTTTCCCGAAGCCGCAGGGCTTCTTTTAAATATTCCATGTCTCCCGGACATGGCTGCACCGTATTTCCGATCTTCTGTCGCCTTTCGCACCCCTTTCCAAGGATCAGGATCAGTGTCTTCTCTTTCCCCACCTGAGCCACTGCTCTCTGAATAGCCTTTCTTCTGTCCGGAAGCTTCTGGCAGGGACATCCCGCAAGCTTTACATAAACGCTGATCTCATCCGCGATCTTCTCCTGGCTCTCCAGTCCCGGATCATCGGACGTAATATATACGGCGTCCGAATAGATCCCTGCCAGAAGGCCCAGCTCTTTTCTTCGGTTCAGTGCCTTTCCTCCCGGACATCCGAAGACCGTTATAATCTTCCGGTACTGGGGATATTCCTGGAACACCGCTTCATACAGCTTCTCAAAGCTTAAGCGGTTGTGAGCGAAATCCACAATGCCGCATACAGCCCCGTCACGGCTGACAAGGGTCTCCATCCTTCCCGGCACCTGGGTTTTTAAAAGCGCTTTCTTCATGCATGAAACAGGCACCCCGTAAATGGACGCCGCCGCGATAGCCGCCATGGCGTTTTCTACATTGAACCCGCCTTTCATTCCCAGTTCAAATCTCTCGCAAAACTCCCGGCTGACCACCTGGAAGGAGATCCGCCCTCCCTCTCTGGAAACGCTGCAGCAGCGGTAATCCGCCTTAGGAGCCTTTCCGAAGGTCACGATCCGCCCCGCCTTTCTGGCGGCTTTTAAAATTTGGCTGCTCTGGTCTGCGTCCAGATTTACGCAGGCGGTTCTGGCCTGCCGGAAAATAGAGAGCTTGGAAGTAAAATAATCTTCAAAATCCCTGTGCTCGCCGGGACTGATGTGGTCTTCGGATATATTCAGGAATACGGCCACATCGAAGACCAGCTCCTTTACCCGTCCGTATTTCAGCGCCTGGCTGGATACCTCCAGAGCCATATGCGAAAGCCCTGCGGTTCTGGCATTAAACAGATGCTCCTGAAGCACCAGGGCCTCCGGAGTGGTCAGAGTGGACCGTTCCCGCCGCATGCCGTCATAGTTCATCACCGAGGAGAGCAGCCCTGTCTCTTTGCCTCCTCTTTCTTTTTCCCACTGGTCGAACATGGCTTTCAGATACCAGGCCGCAGTGGTCTTTCCCTTGGTTCCGGTAATTCCCGTCAGCAAAAGACGCTCCGGAGAATAACCAAAAAACGAAGCCGCCAGCACGGCCATGGCGTTGCGGATATCGTTTGTTAAAAGACAGGGCACTCCCTCCTTCTTTATATACTCTTTTTCGCTGACATATCCCACACATCCTCTGTGGATGGCTTCCTCCAGATATTCCCGCTTAAAATTCTTTCCCTTACAGAAAAAGAGCGTGCCCGGCACTGCCCTTTTTGAATCGTATGTAATCCAGTAGACGCTGTGCGTATCTCCCTTCCACTGGTTTTTATCCTCCTCTGCCAGCAGCCCTCTGGCCGACAGCAGGCTTCCCATTTCATTCAGTGTCCTCATCTTGGCCTCCCATGATGCAGTATTCTCCTACGCGGCGGCACTCCTGGGGCGCCGTCTTTTTCCGTCAATCATTAGACTCTTCATCTGCCGGAAAGGTTTCACAATTCCGACAGGGAGGAAAAAAGAAATATCCTTTCCGCCCTCTGGCAAAAAGGATATTCTCTGAATGTATCGTATTTTTTTCATTTTTGTATCAAAGTTGTATCATCCGGCCCGGAATCCTGTTTTAGAAAATGTAGTCCTCATAGTTATAGGTCACCTCGTAGGTGTGCTGCATCCAGTCCTCAACCCCAGCGGAATACTGGGGCCATCCATGCATCTCCATGACTGCCTGCATATAGCCCATCCAGGACAGGGATCCGTACATCACCGTATACCCGGTTCCCCAGTCCGAACGTTCCAGAACGCGGTAGGCCTTTCCGCTGTAATCGCCGTATTCCAGCGTAATATCCAGCTCCAGCCCATGCTCGTCCATGGGATCCACTTCTGCCGACTGGGCCAGCCCGGCTCTTCCATAATCCGCCACAGTCATGCCTCCGGACTCCCATACGCTCCCAAAGAGATAGGCGTTCAGCATCTCCTCCACAGAAGAGAATCCCCCTTCCCGTGCCAGATACGCTGCCGTCTCCTGTCCCATGACAGACACGTAATACAGGAAGCCCGTGTCCGCGTCCATGACAAGATGAAGAACATGCCCCTGGTTTCCTTCCGTCTCGCTCCCCTGCGCCATAGCGATCACATACAGGGGAATCCTCCCCAGGGAGGTGTTTACGTACGTATAATACATATACCCTTCCACGGCCAGCGCATCCATGTTTTCTATCTCCGCGCCGGCTATCACATCACGGCATAGGTACAGATATCCCTCCGGCAGAATTCCCGCTTCCGTCCAGTCCTCCAAGCTCTGGGCGCACTGCTCCAGAACCCGCAGGGGATCCTCCGGCTCCACCAGTCCGTAGACAGTCTCAAAATCCTCCAGAGTAATCTCCTCCATCTGCGCCACCGCCCGCATACGCTGACTGGCTCCCATCTCCTGGGAATCCACAAAAGCGATGGCCTCCCTCTCCTTTGTCACTACCTCCTGGAAGGTTCGGCTGTCGGACCATTCGGAGTACCAGTCCGGCAGAAGCAGCGCCAGCAGAACGGAAAACGCCAGTCCCACTCCGCAGACCGCGTACCAAAAAGCGGCCGGATATTGTCTTCTCTCTTTTTTCATGGCCTTTCTCCTCTGGAACGTTTTTTCCTTTTTGGCATTCTGAAAAGAATGGTGATCCGCATTCCCTCACCCGGTTCGCTCTCCATTTGCCACGCGGCGCCGTGAAGCTCCAGAATCTTCTTGCACAGAGCAAGCCCCAGCCCGGCTCCCCCTTCTTTTCTGGATCTTGACTTATCTGCCATGTAAAAGGCTTCTGTCAGCCTGGACAGCTCTTCCTTCTTCACTCCCATCCCTTCGTCCTGGATGCTTACCAGATAGGATCCCTCCTCCGGATATCCGGTCATCCAGATTCGCTTCCCGGGCCGGGAGGCTTTTGCCGCGTTATCCAGAAAATTAATAAAAGCGGATCCCAAAAGCTCCCGGTCCCCGTACACAAACCCCGGCTTTATATCCAGAAGCAGAGAAAGATTCTTCTTTTCCAGAACAGGCGCCACGATCTCAGCCACCTCCTGGATCAGCTCCGAAAACAGGATTCTTCTGAAATCCGTCTCCTTCCCATCCATGGAGGACAGTTCCAGAAGCTTGTAAGACAGCGAAAGGAGCCGTTTGCCCTGACGGTAAATATAATCGGCGCTCATATCATTCTCTTCCCTGGAAAGCTCCGTAGAGCGGATGGTATCCGCATATCCGATGATGGATGTCAAAGGAGTCTTCAGCTCATGGGCGAAAGCGGAGGTAAAGGCCTCCTGACGGGAAACCTCCGCCTTCAGCTGCTCCATCTGGGCATTCATAACGCCGGCCATCCAGTTAAAATCCGACGCCAGCCGTCCGATCTCATCCCTGGAACGGATATTCGCCCGCACATCATACTGACCCATGGCAAAGCTGCGGACCGTCCTGGAAAGCTTCCTTGTATTTCCCATTACCAGATAAAGAATCCCCAGCATCAGCCCTCCCATAACAAAGGTAATCAGAAACGCTCCTGTCTGGTATACAGACTGACGCCGATCCCTCTCTTCAAATACAGGCGTCAGATCCCTTACCGTCTCAATATAGACCCCTGTACTGCTTCTGGAAAGCACCACAATATAATACCGGCCATCCTGAAAGGCAATCTGCGCCCCTACGTTTACATTTTCCGTAAGATTTTCCCGGATTTCATTCTGAACCTGCTCCTGCGTGTCCTGATAGAGAACCTCCACTCCGTCCTCACCGTAAATTCTCGTATTCCCCGCCTCGGCACCCGAGTTTTTGTGGATGCCCTCCGCTATGGCCCTTACAGACTCCTCCTGATTCTGCTGGGCAACGGCATGCCAGGTCAGCTCATAGGACACCTGAAACATCTGGTTCTCCATGAAGCATCGCTCTCTCTCCCGTTTCAGATTGGACTGGAAGCTCTCCTGGAGAATCCAGGTACCCAAAAGGGTCAGTGAAAGAAGAAATACAGGAATCGTCAAAAAGAATATTTTCCACGCAAGACGCATCGCTTCCTCCCCGGGGTATGAAATCCTTCCCCCCGCCTTCAGGCGCGGGCTATCCGATCAGCCGATAGCCCACCTTGTAAATAGCTACGATCTCTTTCTCCAGCCCCAGCTTCTTCTTCAGCCTCTGAACGTGAAGATCCACCGTTCTCCCGGTCCCCGGATACTCGCCTCCCCACACATGCTCATAAATGGTTTCTCTGTACAAGGCCCGGTTCCTGTTCCGCATAAACAGATAAAGAAGCTCGTATTCCTTCGGAGTCAATTCTACCGGCGCTCCCCCTCTCAGGACGGTGCGTGATTCCGGCTTCAGCTCAATCTCTCCAATGCGCAGACTCTGATCCAGCTTCCGGCATCGGCGCAGAACCGTCTCCACCCTTGCCAGAAGCTCCGCTATATCAAAGGGCTTGGAAATATAGTCCTCCGCCCCCATTTTCAGTCCCCTTACCTTCTGCGCCGTGTCCCCCATAGCCGTCAAAAAAATCACCGGAATCTCCTGGCTCTTGGCGTACTCCAGCACCTCATACCCATCCAGCTTCGGAAGCATAATATCCAGAAGAATCAAATCAAAATCCTCCTCCTGAATCCGGTCGGCCGCCTCCTCTCCATCCATGGAGGTACTGCACTGATACCCCGCCTTCACAAGATTCATCCGGATCAGATTTAAAATCGCTTCCTCATCTTCCACAATCAGTATTTTAGCCATAACTCATACTCCATATTTCCCGCAGATATCCTCCAGACAGCATTTTTCACAGTGGGGCTTTGTCCTGGCGGTGCAGACATCCCTGCCATGCCATACGAGACGGTGACAGAAATCGCTTCCCTCCTCCGGCGGAATGATTTTCCACAGGGCCATCTCTACCTTTTTGGGATCCTTGATCCCGTCCACCAGACCGATTCGGTTGGTCAGGCGGATACAGTGGGTGTCCGTCACTATGGCCGGCTTGTGAAATACATCTCCCATAATCAGGTTGGCGCTTTTGCGTCCCACACCCGGCAGCTTCAGCAAAGCGTCAAAATCCTCCGGTACCTTCCCGTCATATTTTTCGTCCAGAATCCTCATACACGCGCTGATATCCCTGGCCTTGCTGTGTCCCAGACCGCAGGGCTTTACAATTTTCTCAATCTCCTGAGGCTCTGCCGCTGCCAGGGCCTTTACGTCGGGAAATTTTTCATACAGCTTCTCAACCACCACATTCACCCGGGCGTCCGTACACTGGGCCGCCAGCCGTACGCTGACCAGCAGCTTCCAGGCCTGGTCATAATCCAGCGTACAGTCTGCGTCCGGATACTCCTTCTTCAGTCTTTCAATTACCTCAAGGGCGAGAGCTTCTTTTGTCATTTCTCTTTCTCCTTATGCAGTTCATAATAAAAAATATACTGCTGAAATATTCCTTCTTTTCCTCCGCACTTTTCTCTGGGAAAGCCTCCCGGATAATGAAGGGCAAGAGCCTGCCGGATGTGGGTATCTACCGGAAAGGCCTCCAGATGGTGAAGGGAAAACAGGCAGATACAGTCTGCCACCTTCTCTCCTACGCCGAAAAGCTTTCTAAGCTCTCCCCTGGCCTCTTCATACCCCATACTCTTCAGCCTTTCCAGTGAGAAGCTTCCTTCCGCAATCTGTCTGGCAGAGCGGACCACGTATTTGCTTCGATAGCCCAGATTGCACTCCTTCAGAGCGTCTTCCTCCAGATTTCCCAGCTTCTCCGGCTCAGGAAAAGTATAATAAGAAAAGTCTTCGGATTCTCTTTTTTCCCCATATGTACGGCAGAGATTCTCAATGCATCTTTGAATTCTCGGAATATTGTTCTGCTGGGAAATCAAAAAAGAGACAATCATTTCCCACAGGTCCTGGCGAAGAATCCGAATTCCCCCGGCCATAGAAGCGGCTCCGGCCAGATATTCATCCATGGATACCGCCTGGCGCAGACAGGAGAGATAATCGCCTTCCAGATCAAAATAGCTTTTCCAAACGGTTTCGAATTCCTCCTCCGTGCAGAAAAAAGTCACCTTCTTCCCCTGCTGCGAAAGCTTCAGTCCCCGGTTTCCTGCCGTCACCCGGAAGCTCCCCGGTTCTGTCATACGCATCCGGAAGCACTGTCCCGAGCTGCAGATCTGCTCCAGATCAAATGCCTGAATCTCTTTCGTAACCATTGCTTTCTACGCCTTTCTGCTAAGCACAACGTCCTGCAGCCTTCTTTTTGGCACATAGTGGACGTCCTCATCATCCCGGTAATAATCCACAGAATCTCCGGGAGCCGCTTCTGTCAGCACAATTTTCTCATCCGGCTTCCCCACCGCCACAATCAGCACCGGCTCCAAATCCGGAGACAGCTCCAGCGTTTCTTTTATCGCGGCAGGTGAAAAATTTCCAATCATACAGCCTCCCAGCCCCATTTCCACCGCCCGCAGCAGTATCGACTGAGCGGCGATTCCTACGTCCTTCTGAAATCTGGCCTTTGAATCTCCGAGAAGCATATCCTGACAGATTACAATAAAGGCCGCGGGATTCTTCCCCGGATGGGGCAGAGTCAGCTCCGGAAGGCCCCTGGCCCACTTGGTCAGAGCCTGAATCCGGTCCACCTCTTCCTGCTCCCAGGCCAGGTAGTATTTTAAGGGCTGCCGGTTTACGCTGGAAGCCGACAGCCTGGCGCAGTCCACCATATCCTCCAGTTCTTCTCTTGTCACCTTCCGGCCGGAATCATATCCCCGGTAGCTTCTGTTTTTTATAATCAAATCCTTCAGCATGTCTCTTTCTCCCATCCTTTATCTGCCAGAAACTCAATTTTCGATTCTCCGATTACCTGTATGCCGTGGCGCTTCAGCAGCGCTGCCGTAATTCCGTCCCCCGGAATCTTTTTCCCC
This sequence comes from Candidatus Choladousia intestinavium, assembly GCA_018712785.1. Lineage (GTDB taxonomy): Bacteria > Bacillota > Clostridia > Lachnospirales > Lachnospiraceae > Choladousia > Choladousia intestinavium. The sequence goes on from DVGK01000155.1 coordinate 17,398, forward strand.
GAAAAGGAACCGTCGTAGATGACGCCGCAGCCGCAGGAAGGGCTTCGCTCCTTCAGAACTGCCGCCTGGCAGCCAAAGAATTTTGCCAGCTTCAGGGTCTCTGCCGCGCCTTTTGTAAAATTCGCGGTAACCTCCTCCCCCAGCCGGTTGTAAACCTTCCCCTCCCGGATTTCCGCAGGCTCTCTTGGGGTGGAAAGCCCGCCGAAGACCTCGGGACATACCGGCACCAGACAATGCTTTTTCCGCAGCAGAGCCAGGGCTGAATTCCAGTTGTTTTCCCCATCGTATCTGCAGTTCATCCCCAGCAGGCAGGCACTTACCAAAATATTCATGTTCTTTCCTCTCCCGGATGGCAGGAAACCCGTTCCGGGACTCCTGCTGTCAAAATTTTTCTCTGAAAATCAAAAATAGAAATCTTCCTTAGTTTACAACACAATCTCTGTTTTTACAATAAATTTGTATCTCCCGGCAGGCGGAACCCCTCGCCGATCACATCGTTGGATTCCACAATAATTACAAAGGCGTCTTCATCCAGCTCATGTACCTTCTGTTTAATATCGTACATTTCTTTATTATTACTGGCGCAGAGCACCACCTGCCGCTTCTCTCCGGTATAGCCTCCTACCCCTTTAAGAATCGTAGTCCCCCGGCCAATCTGCTCCTGAATCATCCCCGCTACTTTTTCAGGAGCAGAAGTAATAATCATGGTCAGCTTTCCGTTCCGCATTCCATAAACAACTTTATCCAGGACCGCCGCGTTCAGGTAATTCATGACAACTCCGCAGATCAGCGCGTTCATGCTTCCCAGGAGCCAGCTGCCTGCCGCGATCACGGTGGTATCCATCACAAAAGAAATATTCCCCAGAGAAAAATGGGGGTGATGGGCCCGTATGGTCATCATAATAAAGTCCACGCCCCCCGTGGATGAATTCCGAAGGAATACAATCCCATAGCCGATTCCGCACAGCACCCCTGCTGCCAGGGCAGCCAGAAGCATCTCACCCTGGTATACCGGAAACACCGGCCCCAGAAAATCCATAACCGCCGATGTGATTAAAATTGTTTTCAGCGAATTCAGATAGAACCGTTTTCCAAGAGTTCTGTAACAGAACAGCGCAATCGGAATATTCAGCACTACGTTCATCGTGCCGATGGGCGTTCCCAGAAGCTGGTACAGGATCATGGCGATTCCAGAAATGCCGGTCATGGGGAATCCGGCAGGAACCGCGAAGCTGTAAATCGCCGCCGTAAGGCAGAACCCGCTGGCCAAATCTATAAGAACATCCACACAAAGTCTCTTCATTTTTGTCTTCATCACAGAAATCCTCCTTTCGCGAAGCCAAACTGCAACTTCATCTTACCACAGCCCGGAGCTTTTGTCAGGGCTGGTTGAGAGTTCTTTTGGGTTATGCTATACTTCTATCAGAAATTTCAGAAATTCTGAGGTGCATCCTATGAAAAAAATCGCGATCATTGAAGACGACCCGGGCCTGAACGCCGGGATCGTCCTGGCCTTAAAATCCCAGCAGTTTCAGTTTTCTCAGTATTATTCCCTGGAAGAGGCAAAAGAAGTTCTGAAGCCTCCCTTTCCGGATCTCATTCTTCTGGATATCAATCTTCCGGACGGAAACGGCCTGGACTTCCTGCAAAAAATCCGTTCCCGTGCCTGTGTTCCGGTGATCATCATCACGGCCAATGACCAGGAAATGTCCCAGGTAACCGGTCTGGAGCTGGGAGCGGACGATTACATTGTCAAGCCCTTCAGCCTCATGGTTCTTCGGGCCAGGATTTCCAACGCCCTGAGAAAGAGCGGCTCCGCCCTCACGTTTTCCTCCGGAGATTTTCTTTTTGATTTTGAAAATATGCAGTTCTACAGGAAGGGCCAGCGGCTGGAGCTGAGCAAAACGGAGCAGCGGCTGCTGCGGCTTCTGGTGGAACACCGTGGAATGGTGGTGTCCAGAGAATTCCTCACGGACCGGATCTGGACCGACGGCGCGGAGTATGTCGATGAAAATGCCCTTTCCGTAACCATAAAGCGTCTTCGGGATAAACTGGAGGAACAGCCTTCTGCCCCCAGATACATCCATACGGTCTACCGGCAGGGTTATATCTGGAAGGAAGAAGAGACATAAAGGAGAATGAAATGGCTTTCTGGAACCACGAAAAAATATCTTACGAAAAACTGAATCAAATGGTAGATGAGGCCATGGACGGCTCTTTTTCGGAGGAAAACTACACAGAAAGCGAGCTTTCCAAGCTGGAAAGCAAATGGGCCCGCTTTCTGGCCTCCTCCAGCCTCGCCGGCCGCCAGCTTCAGGAAGAAAAGGAAAAAATCCAGGAGCTGATCACGGATATCTCCCACCAGACCAAAACTCCCCTTTCCGGTATCCTGCTGTATACACAGCTTCTTCAGGAGGAAGAGCTGCCCCCTTCTGCCCTTCCTCTGGTGCAGGAAATCGCCAGACAGGCCAGGAGACTGGATTTTCTCATTCATGCCCTGGTAAAGACCTCCCGGCTGGAAACGGGAGTTTTTCAGCTTGCGCCCGTACGGCAGCTCTTATTTCCCCTTCTTTCCGAAGCCAGGGATGAGCTGGCTTCCAGGGCGGCGTTAAAGGAAATTGAAATTCTTCTGCCCGATTCTTCCGGGGAAGCCGCCTGCTTCGACCTGAAATGGACGAAAGAGGCTCTGTGCAACCTTCTGGACAACGCAATCAAATACAGCCCGAAGGGCAGCCGGATCACTCTGTCCCTCCGCTCCTTTGAAATGTTCTGCGCCATCGACGTTTCGGACGAGGGCACGGGGATTTCCCAGGAGGAGCTTCCAAAGCTTTACGGCCGCTTTTCCCGGGGAAAGGCAGCCGCCGGGACGGAGGGCGTGGGAATCGGCCTCTATCTCTCCCGTGAAATTCTCTCCCGTCAGGGAGGCTATCTGACAGCCGAATCCAACTCAGGCTGCGGAAGCACCTTCTCTATGTTTCTTCCAAAGTAAGATCCGCCGCCCCCAATTCTTTCAGAACTGTTAGATTTCGGAAAGAGCCGGGAAAGATTTCTCTGATATCATAATTCCATAAAGCAAAAAGAAGGAGGATATTATGGAAATCTTAAAAACCATTGATTTAAAAAAATACTATGGACAGAAGCCGAATGTGGTCCGCGCCCTGGACGGCGTCAGCTTAAGCGTCCTCCCCGGGGAATTTCTGGCCGTGGTAGGAACCAGCGGCAGCGGGAAATCCACTCTGCTTCATATGCTGGGGGGACTGGACCGTCCCACATCCGGCAAAGTATTTGTGGAAGGAAAGGACATCTTTTCTCTGAAAAACGATGCTCTGACCATCTTCCGCCGCCGGAAGATCGGCTTTGTCTTCCAGTCCTATAACCTGATCCCGGTGCTGAACGTATATGAAAATATTGTTCTTCCCCTGGAGCTGGACGGAAACCGCGTTGACCGGAAATATATCGACCGGGTCATCCAGACTCTGGGACTTTCAGACCGGAAAGAAAGCCTCCCAAGCCAGCTTTCCGGAGGCCAGCAGCAGAGAGTGGCCATCGCCAGGGCCCTGGCCTCCAAGCCTGCCATTATCCTGGCAGATGAGCCCACGGGAAATCTGGACTCCAAAACCAGCCTGGATGTGCTTAGCCTTCTCAAAATCAGCAGCCAGCAGTTTAAGCAGACCATTGTGATGATTACGCACAACGAGAGCATTGCCCAGATGGCGGACCGGGTCATCCGGATCGAGGACGGAAAAATTGCGGGAGGCGGTGAGGAAAATGCGTAGAGTAAAAAACAGACGGATCATCCGCCTTCTCTCCCTGCGGCTTCTGAAGGCACGGAAGTGGAAGAACCTGATCGCCATCCTGGCCATTCTCCTGACCACCGGCATGTTTACCTCCGTTCTGACCATTGGGGCCAGCATGATCCAGCTTTCCCAGGAGAGCGCCATGCGCCAGGTAGGCGGAAGCGCCATGGCCGGTTTAAAGTATCTTCTGCCAAAGGACTATGAAACCCTCAAAGAGGATGACTCCCTTTTAGATGTCTCCTACCGGATCCTCGCCGGGGAGCTTGCCAATGAAGAGCTGCGGGAGCTCCGGGCGGAAGTATGCTACGCCCAGGATAAAGACGCCCAGCTTACCTTCGCCTATCCCCAGGAAGGGCGGATGCCGCAGGAACGCCTGGAGGTGGCTGCCAGCGATCTGACTCTGGAGGCCCTGGGCGTCCCCTGTGAAATCGGCGCTTCTGTGCCTCTTACGATCCGGGTGGGAGATAAAACTTATTCCGAGACCTTCACGCTCTGCGGATATTGGGATGGAGATGAGGTATCCATGGCTCAGATGTGCTGGATCTCCAGGGCATACTGCGATGAGATCGCTCCCACGCCGCAGGGCTCCTATTACGATTCTTCGGTGGGCGCCTGGGAAGTGGCCGGCTACTGGATGGTGGATTTTAATTTTAAGAGCAGCTTTGACATAGAACAGCAGCTTCTGGATACCATGGAGCGAAACGGCTTCGACCCGGAGGTGGTTTCCTACGGCGTCAACTGGGCCTATCTGGATTCCAGCATCGATCTTTCCACCATCGTTCTCTATTCCCTGGTGCTTCTTATTATCCTGATGGCAGGCTACCTGATTATTTACAATATTTTCTATATTACCGTAACCTCGGACATCCACAGCTACGGACTGCTGAAAACCATCGGAACCACAGGAAAACAGCTTCGCGGGCTGGTTTACCGTCAGGCCTTCCTTTTATCTGTTTTTGGAATCCCTCTGGGACTGGCCGCAGGCTTTGGCGCCGGAAAGCTTCTGCTTCCTTTCCTCCTGCGGATTGTCACCATCAGCGGCGCCTCTCCGGATCTTTCTACCGGTCTTTCTCCCCTGGTTTTTACGGGAGCGGTTCTCTTTACGCTGCTGACTGTGTGGATCAGCTGTCTGCGGCCCTGCCGCATCGCCACAAAGGTATCTGCCACAGAAGCCCTGCGGTACAGCGGCCAGATCCGCATAAGCAGGAAAAAGACAAAGCGGACCCGGAAGACTACCATGCTTTCTATGGCATGGTCCAATCTGGGCCGCTCCAGGAAGAAAACCTCCGTGGTTATCCTCTCCCTGTCCCTTTCCCTGCTGCTGGTGAATATCCTGTACACCGCTGTCCGGGGCATGGACGCGGATAAATTCATCCAGAATTCCATTGTGGGAGACTTTCAGGTAATGGATCTCAGTGTCCACAACCTTTCCGTCCTGGAAGGAAGGAACTTAAGCACCATCACACCGGCTGTCCGTGAAGAGCTTTCCGCCCTCCCGGGGGTGGAATCCATCAGCAATGTTTACTATACTCCGGATATCCTGGCCCTGGATGAAACCGGATACGAAAATGCTCTGAAAATCCTGGAATCTTTTTCCGATGATCCTTACGTAACAGAAAACGACACAGCTCCCATTCTGGAAGATCATGAGCTCTGGGTAGATGTATATGGAATCGATGACTTCTGCCTTCAGCACGTAACGCCTGTTATGGGAACCATTGACGCTGAGAAGTTCGCCACAGGGGACTATGTGATCCTGGATACCTACTGGCAGGCCGATGAAGATTATGAGAAAGGGATCTTCTACCATCCCGGCGATACGATTACGTATACCTTCCCGGACGGAACCGAAAAAACGTATGAGGTCATGGCTCTGGGTGAACTGGGATACGCCCTCTCCACTCAGACCTACGGTCTCTTCACTGCCTCCATGCTGATTCCGGAAGCGGATTATACCGCCCACATCAGCGATTCCGCCATGATCACCGTGCTACACGTACCGGATGAATCTGTGGCGGCCGTCACAGACTCTCTGGAGGATTTTACTCTGAATCTGCACCCGGATCTGAAATACGTTTCCCGGCAGACGTACCTGGATCAATTTGACACCTTTCTCACCACCTTCGTGGTGGTAGGCGGCGCCCTCTGCTTCGTCCTGGCTTTCATCGGCATCCTGAATTTCTTCAATTCCATCATCACTATGATCCTGGAACAGAAGCAGGAGTTCGCCATGATGGAGGCGGTGGGCATGACCGGCAGTCAGCTCATGGGGATGCTGCGTTGGGAGGGGATTCTGCACACGCTGCTGTCCGTCCTTTTTTCCGGCGTATTCGGAAGCCTGGTTACGTATCTTCTGATTTCCCTGGTAGTCTCAGAGATCTGGTTCTTCACGTACCATTTTACGGTTCTGCCGATCCTGGTGTGTACTCCCTTCCTGCTGCTGATCACCTGCCTGATTCCGGCGCTCGCATACCGCCGTCTCTGCCGGGACAGCATTATTGAAAGGCTGCGGGTGGAATAAGCCAAAACCTGAAAAGGAAAAAATGCAAGAAAAATGCGGAGGCTTACGATCTCTTCGGCGTAATCCCCCGCATAAAGCTTCTGTTTTTATTTTGAGCTGATCTTACTTAAAATCCACACAACCAGCATAATCAGAATAGTGGCCGCGAAAATTCCCACCATTCCTTTCCACATAATTTCCAATGCCATTAAAACATTCTCTGTCATAGCCGTCCTCCTGACTCTTCGATGCGTATTGCTCTGCTTCAGCTTTTATAAGAAAGAGGTCACCAGATTGATCACCATACCTCCTGCGATTACAGAGGCGATCTGTCCGGATACGTTGGCTCCTGCCGCATGCATCAGCAGAATGTTCTGGGGATCTTCCTTCAGAGCCATCTTCTGGATTACACGGGAGGACATGGGGAACGCTGAGATTCCGGCACCTCCTACCATAGGATTGATCTTCTCCTTGGAGAAAAGATTGATAAACTTTGCCAAAAGGACACCGCCGATGGTATCAAACACAAAGGCAAAGAGACCGATCACCATAATGAGAATCGTGTCTACCGCTACGAAGGATTCCGCCTGCATGCTGAAAGCGATGGTAATACCCAGCAGCAGCGTGATCAGATTGGAAAGCATATTCTGAGCCGCGTCGGACAGCGTATTCAGCACGCCGCACTCACGGATCAGGTTTCCGAACATCAGAAAGCCTACCAGAGCCACAGAGGTAGGAGCAATCAGTCCTACAATGAAAGTAACGCAGATGGGGAACGCGATCCTTACCGCCTTGCTCACAGATGAGGGCTCATACTTCATCCGGATCATACGCTCCTTCTTCGTGGTAACCAGCCGGATGGCAAAGGGCTGGATAATCGGTACCAGGGCCATATAAGAGTAAGCCGCGACAGCAATGGCTCCCACATAATTGGAATCCAGAATCTGGGAAACCAGAATGGAGGTAGGGCCGTCCGCCGCGCCAATGATTCCGATGGAGGCCGCGTCCTGGATATTGAAGCCCAGGAGAACTGCCAGCAGAATCGCCGCGAAAATACCGAACTGCGCGCCTGCTCCGAACAGGAACATCTTCGGGTTTGACAAAAGAGGCCCGAAGTCAATCATCGCTCCGATTCCGATAAACAGCAGGATGGGCATCGCCTCCGAGGCATCGATCCCTGTCTCAAAGAGCCACTGAATAATACCGTGTGTCTCACCTACTCCGTTCAGTACCTGATCCAGCACGCCGGTGGAGGGAAGGTTTACAAGAATTGCCCCAAAGCCCATGGGGAGAAGCAGGGAAGGCTCATAATCCTTCTTAATCGCAAGCCAGATCAGAACAATACCGATCACATACATTACCACATGCTTCCAGGTCAGCGCCAGAAAGCCTTCAACAAGAAATTCCATGTTTTTCTCCTTTCTTTTGCACAGAGCTTCTCTCCTTATGTCCTTCTTATGCAAAATTTTCTTTTACATAAAATGGGCTTTTACTACAGCCCCTGCCGCTGTAGTAAAAGTCTCGTTTTTCTGCCGTCTGCACCTTTTTCATGACTGCACTCTAGCTGGAAATATCTCTGTAAGTCAAATTTCCCTTATTTTAACATCCTATAGAAAATTTTGCAACAAGATAAATCCATAAAAATCCGGGTTTCTCAATACCGGCGTACAATGGGAAGGTCGTTGTTGATGCCCTTTGTAATCGGAATCTGGTGCAGGTCGATAATGCCGTTGTGGAAGGCGGCGGCACGTCTTCTCTGCCGGCAACACCGTCCTTCATAAAATCCACATTATTCTAACACTGCCGTTTCAGAATTGCATGTACTCTCCTTTACTGAATCTCCAGCACCTTATAATCCTGATCCTCTACAGCCTTTTTCAATACCTCGTCTGCCGTCTCCGTCTTCAATGTAACCACAGCCGTTCCGGTCTCATGGCTGACTTCCGCCGTCTCTACCTCGGACAAGGCTTCCAGCGCCTTCTTAACTCTTGCCTCACAGTGTCCGCACATCATTCCTTCGATTTTCATGGTTTTCTTCATTTTACTTACCTCCTGCATCTTACTTTCATACTTTTTATGTTTTCTTTTTTTATCTTTACCCGCGTCGTGCATGTTAAACCAGTTCAGCCTGAGGGCATTGGTTACCACGCAGAAGCTGGATAAGCTCATGGCTGCCGCCCCGAACATGGGGTTTAATTTCCATCCGAAAAGAGGATACCATAATCCTGCCGCCAGGGGAATCCCCACAACATTGTAGAAAAAGGCCCAGAACAGATTTTCGTGGATGTTGCGCAGAGTCGCCCTGCTCAGCCGGATAGCTGCCGGCACATCGCTTAAACGGCTCTTCATAAGAACCACATCCGCCGCGTCGATGGCAATGTCTGTCCCTGCTCCGATGGCGATGCCGATATCGGCTCTTGTAAGGGCCGGCGCATCGTTGATGCCGTCTCCCACCATGGCCACCTTCCCTCTCTCTTTCAGAGACCGGATCACGCTCTCCTTTCCATCGGGAAGCACCCCGGCGATCACCTGATCCACACCGGCCTGTTTTCCGATGGCCCTGGCAGTCCGCTCATTATCGCCGGTGAGCATTACCACCTGGATCCCCATATTCTGCAGCTCCCGCACAGCCTGAGGACTGTCCTCTTTTATGATATCTGCCACGGCGATGATACCTGTCATCTCCCCGTCCCGGGCAAAGAACAGGGGCGTCTTGCCTTCCTCGGCCAGCTTCTCCGCCTTCTGCTTCATCTCCTGGGAAACAGAAGCTCTCTGAGAAATAAAGGAAAGATTTCCTCCTAAGAGGAGGGCTCCGTTCAGCCTGCCTGAGAGGCCGTTGCCCGGCACTGCCTGAAACTCCTCCGCCTCTGTCTCATCCTCCACTCCATCCTCCTGCCCCCGCAGCAGAATGGCCCGGGCCAGGGGATGCTCGCTTTTCTTTTCCAGCACATAGGCCATCGTTAAAAGCTCTCTTTCGCTGCAGCCTCCGGCCGGAATCAAATCCGTTACTCTGGGCTCACCGCTGGTAATGGTCCCGGTCTTATCCAGGGCCACCACATCTGCTTTCCCGGCTTCCTCCAGAGAAACCGCCGTTTTAAACATAATTCCGTTTTTGGCTCCCATACCGTTTCCCACCATGATGGCCACAGGCGTCGCCAGCCCCAGAGCGCATGGGCAGCTGATCACTAATACAGAGATTCCCCTGGCCAGAGCGAAACCGATACTCTGACCGGCCAGAAGCCAGATCAGAATCGTCACCGCCGCTATGGATATGACAGCCGGAACGAAGACGCCGGATACCCGGTCCGCCACCTTTGCTATGGGCGCTTTCGTCGCCGCCGCGTCGCTGACCATCTGAATAATCTGAGAGAGGGTCGTATCCTCCCCTACCCTGGTGGCCTCGCATTTCATAAAACCTGAGTGGTTCAGGGTAGCTGCCGAGACCGGATCCCCAGGGTTTTTATCCACAGGAATGCTCTCTCCTGTAAGGGCTGACTCATTCACCGCGCTGTTCCCCTCCAGGACAATCCCGTCCACAGGAATGTTTTCTCCGGGCCGCACTACGAAAACATCGCCCTTTCTCACCTGGTCAATGGACACCTGGACTTCCTTTCCCTCCCGGAGTATCGTAGCGGTCTTAGGCGCCAGCTTCATAAGACTCTTCAGCGCGTCGGTGGTCTTCCCTTTAGAACGCGCTTCCAGCATCTTTCCTACAGTAATCAGCGTCAGAATCATAGCTGCCGATTCAAAATAGAATTCATGCATATAAGACATAACTGCCTCGGTGTCCATCCGCATCTGAGCGTCTGTCATGGCAAAAAGAGCGTAAGTGCTGTATCCGTAGGAGGCCGCCGAGCCAAGGGCTACCAGGGTATCCATGTTCGGCGCCCCATGCCAGAGACTCTTAAAGCCGCTGATGAAGAACTTCTGGTTCACGATCATAACGATTCCGGACAAAAGAAGCTGAATCACTCCCATAGCCACATGATTTCCCTCCAGAACGGCCGGAACCGGCCAGTTCCACATCATATGCCCCATGGAAAAATACATCAGAGGCAGTAAAAAACAAAGAGAGACAATCAGCCGGCGCTTCAGAACCGGCGTCTCCTTATCCTTCAGGAAATCCTCCTCCGGACCTGCTAAAGCCTGTGCCTTTTCTCCCGCCTTTTTCAGAGCCGCTCCATAACCTGCTTCTTCCACCGCGGCGATCACCGCCGAAGCCTCCGCGCTTCCCTCCACTCCCATGGAATTTGTCAAAAGGCTGACTGAGCAGGCCGTTACCCCCGGCACCTTGGAGACAGCCTTCTCCACCCTGGCGCTGCAGGCAGCGCAGCTCATGCCTGTAACCGAATATTGTTCCATCTTTCCCTCCTGTTCTCCTCCGGCAAAACAGCCTGACCACGGCAGTCACTACTTCATCAGCTTCTGAAGCGTGGCCACCAGCTCGTCAATGGTCTCTTCCTTTCCTTCCCGGATATCCTCCGCCACACAGGTTCGGATGTGATTTGCCAGGAGTACCTTATTAAAACTGTTTAAAGCGGCGTTAGCCGCAGATACCTGCACCAGAATCTCCGGGCAGTACGCATCATTCTCCACCATCCTGCGGATCCCCCGGATCTGCCCTTCGATGCGGCTGAGACGGTTCAAAAGATCCTTATACTCTTTTTCAGAGCGTTCCTTTGTTTTATGGTGGCTGCAACAGACTTGCTTCTCTTCCATACTAAATCCTGCACTCCCTTTCATCTCCTGTCCTTCATACCCTATGGGGGTATTATATACCCCTTATGGGTATATTGCAAGAAGAAATTTCTGTACTTATATCTTTTTTTCTGGATTCTTTTCCTGTTCTGTCTTCTCTTTATCCCCATACTTCAGATAATCCTGTTCTTTTCTCTTTTTTCTGGGAATGAGACGCCAGACCAGATTCCCTTTTCCCCTGTTTTTTACATAAAAATAACCAAAGATAGAAAATACGACAGCTCCTATAAAGTTTACAATCAGATCCTCCATGGTATCCAAAAGCCCGATATCAAGATACCCTCCCACACCCAGCTCCTCTCCGTTTACCAGCACCTGACGGATCTCACGGATGGCAACCGCTGTATTTTTTCCCTCCGGATTCAGCATGACGGAAGAAATCGTGTGGATCACTGTATCCTTCTGCATATCAAGCCCGCACAACTGATCCATGGCGAACTCAAAAAACTCCCATACAACACCGATGGTCATAGAAAAGCACAGAGCCACAATGGCAGTGAATAAAGGCGAAAGCTGAAACAGCACCTTATCGCTCCGGTTCAGCAGATCTACCAAAGAAAAGCCGATCGCAGCCGCAAGGAACCCGTTCATAGTGTGAAGTAGCGTATCCCAAAATGGAAAAATCAGATAAAATTCGGAAATCTCTCCCAGAATCTCCGCCGCGAAAATAAACACCAGTATAATAATCTCCAGTACTGTAGGCAGTTCGATTCTCATGGTTACCTGGGCCGCGCTGGGCAGTATCAGTAGAAACAGCGTGAGAATACATAAAAATACATTTTCATAATTCTGATTCAGAATCTGGAGCACAGCCATGAGAATCACCAATACGCGCAGGCAGGTGTATACAAGGAATGAACTTCTGTGCTCCCGCAGTTCCAGCCACAGAGCTTTTCCAAACTTCGACTTCCAGCGTCGGGGATTTTTGTTCTTTTTCATATACTTTTCCTTTCTTTGATTGTATCTTTAAAAAGCAGGTGTATAATAAAAGAAAAAATCTGAGGTGTATAAAAATGGAATCGAATTCCACTCTTCATCCGTCTTCAAATTTTTTCCTGCGTCAAAACGCAGAGAGACTTTTTACCGTTTTCAAATGGATCCTGTTTTCTCTGCTTTCCGGTCTATTCATCGGCCTTGTCGGAACTGCCTTTTATCATTGCCTGAACCTGGTAACGGACGCCAGAAATCACTTTCCATGGCTGATTTTTCTTCTCCCGGCAGGTGGTGTGCTGATCGTATTTCTGTACCATATTTTCAGGGACGAAAACGATAAGGGCACCAATCTGGTACTGACCGCCATTTCCTCCGGCGAAAGAATTCCCTTCCGGATGGCGCCTCTGATTTTCCTGTCAACACTGATCACTCACTTATTCGGAGGATCCGCTGGCCGCGAAGGAGCCGCCCTCCAGCTTGGCGGAAGCATTGGAAACTTTCTGGGAAAGCTCTTCCGGATGGATGAAAAAGATCAGCATATTATGATTATGTGCGGCATGAGCGCTGCTTTTTCCGCGGTTTTCGGGACTCCCATGGCTGCCGCCGTTTTTTCCATGGAGGTAGTTACGGTGGGCATTATGCATTACTCCGCCCTGGTTCCCTGCGTTCTGGCTTCCCTGACTGCCAGGGAGCTGGCCGCCTTTCTGGGTGCGGCCCCGGAAGTCTTCACCGTCCCGGCAGTTCCCTCCCTCACCCTTTCTACGGCAGCCCTGGCTGCTCTTCTGGCCGCTCTGTGCGCCGTAGTCAGCGTTCTTTTCTGTACGCTGCTCCATCAGACAGAGCACGCTTACCGGCATTTTATAAAAAATCCTTATCTGAGGGCTTTTATAGGCGGCTGCCTGGTTCTGCTCCTGACGCTGCTGACGGGAAGCCGGCTTTACAACGGAAGCGGCACCAGCGCCATTCCGGACTTTTTCGCCGGCAGCGGCCGTCCGGAAGCTTTCATCCTTAAAATGTTCTTTACGGCCCTTACCATCGGCGCCGGATTCAAGGGCGGTGAGATTGTCCCTTCCTTTTTTGTAGGCGCTTCCTTTGGCTGCCTCTTCGCAAATCTTGCTGACTGTCCGCCCGGCATCTGCGCGGCCGTTGGCATGACCTCTGTTTTCTGCGGCGTTACCAACTGTCCCATTACCTCCCTTCTCATCAGCTTTGAGCTTTTCGGATATGAGGGAATGCCGTATTATCTCATCGCGGTGGCCTTCAGCTATATGCTCTCCGGGTACGCCGGACTCTACCGGGGACAGAAGATCGCTTATTCAAAATTTAAGACCAACTACATAAACCGGCAGACCAAATAAAACAATTCGGAAGTATTATCATGAATGACCAAAAGCGTACAGTGTTCTCTGATACCTGTACGCTTTTTCTGTCACAATTCCTTTTTTTCATCCAGAGAAAAAATCCCCTCCAGCAGATACTCCCTGAATTTCTCTGTATCAGCATCCAGAAGGACCAGTACCGGAAGCTCCTGCCCCGGCGCGCCGCTTCTCCTGTCGCATACAGTGGCTCCCCGGCTGATTCCCCGGCTGCAGTCCACCTGCACGTACATTTTCTCACCCTGGAAAATTTCCGGATGAAGCAGGTACATAAAAGTCACCGCGTCATGGATGCTGGCCGCCTTTTTGCTTCTGTATCCGGGGCTGTCCAGATAGAACTGCAGCATCTTTCCGATTTTCTCTGAGACCCTGCCTCCCCTCTGCAGCAGAAGCTCCATGTCTTCCCGATCCAGGCCGCATTTTTCCGTTACATCCAGACCGCACATAACAAGGGGCAGACCGGACAGGAAAACCATAGCCGCTCCTTCCGGATCCTCATAAATATTAAATTCCGCATTGGAAGTCACATTGCCTCCTGTGGAGGCGCCTCCCATAACCACAATTTCCAAAATCCGCTCCCGTACCTCCGGGCAGGCCTTCAGCAAAAGCCCCACATTTGTCAGCGGGCCGATGGCAACCAGCGTCACCTTCTCCTTTGGCGGCAGCTCCATGATTCTATTTCTCATAAAAAGAACCGCGCTCTCTTTCACAGGCTCTGCTGTTGTTCTAGGAAAAAGCACATCTCCCAGTCCGTTTTTTCCATGAATTCCCGAAGCCGTCAGAGGCTCCCGGATCACCGGCGTCCTGGCTCCCCGGGCCACCGGAGCATGCAGGCCCAAAAACTCGGAAAGCCGCAGGGCGTTTTCCGTCACTTTCTCAATGGTCTGGTTGCCCGCCACGGTGGTGATTCCAAGAAGCCGGAAAGCCTCCGGATGGGCCGCCGCCAGGCATAAGGCGATCGCGTCGTCAATCCCCGGATCACAGTCCAGAAGTATGTTTCTTCTCGTACCCATATTCCATTTCCTCCTGATTCTAAAGCTGTGGTTCTCCGGGAAAAGTACCCTGAATTTCTCCCCGCAGCTTCCCTGTTGGACTGTTCAGTATTTTACCATAAAATACCCGGTTTGCCCAGCCTTAAGAGGACTTCTTTTCTTTATGTACTCCGCGATCAGTTCCTGCATTTCTACAGAATCCTTCCACAGTACAGGACATTCCGCCAGAATCTCATATCCCCCCGTACCTGTGGCTCTGTAATTGCTGGTTACAAGACTGTATTTCCTGTTTCCAAGAGATGTTCCATCCTTCCTCCTAAGACGGGTCACCCGCTGTCCCACCGGTTTCGTCAGGTCGAAAGCATAATCCAGACCGCTGTAAAAATCATAATTATAATGTTCTATTTTAGGCCTCAAAAAATCCTGTGATATCCGGGGCTGCCCGTTTCTGATTTCAAAATACGCGGCGCAGCGTTCCAGAGCCGTCTTCAGAACTGCCTCGTCCACTTCCAGGACAACCAGAGTGTTGGCAAACAGATACGCGCTGCTGATCCCCCTCATGGTAACCGCGCTGTCTAATCCGGCCGGCTCGTTCCCCAAACTTGTACATGAGAAATCCGCCTGAGTCCTGGCAAGCTGCACCTGATTAAACAGCTCTGCCAGAGGACTTCCAAAAAGCGCCGCCTGCAGTTTTTCCTGCGGCATAATTGTCTCCTGCAAAAATCCGACCGGCTCGTCCAGCCACTTCTGTACCTTTTTTTCTAAAGGCAGAAGCCTCTCATAAACCTCTTTTACAGGTTTGCTTCCCACCTTTTCAATTTCAGAAAAAAAATCTGTCCTCTTTTCTCTCTCCAGATACCGCCCGGAGATTCGGAAAAACTGCTGCGCATTCGCAGGACACTGCACCGTATACGTTCCGCAAAGACTTCTTCCCTCCACCGTCATGTGCTGATGGCCTGTAAGCAAAAGGTCATATCCCACTTCTCTGGCAATTCTGCACCCCACATTCTCTCCGCTCCTTGAAAGAAGCCTGCCGGTGTCTAAATCTTCCTCAAATCCCCCGTGATAAATGCAGATGGTTAAATCACACTGCGGCTTTAAAATCTGAAACTGTTCTTCTGCCGTCTCAAAAGCGTCCAGAATACGAATCTTCTCCAAATGCTCCGGCCGCTCCCAGATCTTTACAAAATCTGTCACGATCCCGGTAATCCCTACACGAAGGCCATTCTCCAGAACATGGATCTTATAGGCGAAGAGCTTTAATTCTCCGGACAGGTCCTTTACATTGGCGCACAGGCATGTTCCTTTCATATTATCCAGATAATTTTTTACTGCTTCGAAGCCAAAGTTAAAATCGTGATTCCCCAGAGTAAAATAATCGCATTCCAGAGCATTGAACCCTTCCGCCATTGGATGAAAAGAAAATTCCTTCTGATGTCTCAGATAATACTGAGAAAGAGGAGTCCCCTGCAGGGTATCTCCTCCGTCTAAAATCAGTGTGTTTCCATCTTTTTTCACCTGGGCCGCCAGGTTCAGAAGTCCTGAATTTTCCGGTTTTCCGGCTGAATAATTCACAGGGAAAATGTGCCCGTGAACATCTGAAGTATAAATGATCTTAAATTCTTTCATTCCTTCTTCTCCTTTATCCCCGCGCCAGTTTTACCCGGATTTTCGTGGAGATCCATTCTACCAGCAGAACCAGCACAATTAACCCGGCGAGGATGGCTCCCGCCTCGTTCCACCGGTAACTGTTCATAGCAAAAATCAAAGGCGCTCCGATGCCTCCGGCCCCTACCAGTCCCAGTACCGTAGCGTCCCTGAGATTAATGTCAAACCGGTAAATGGCCGTGGACGCAAAATTCGGCATCAGCTGAGGCAGTATTCCGTATCGTATTTTCTGCCAGGCCGAGCAGCCTGCGGCATCCAGAGATTCCAGCACCTTGGTATCCAGATCTTCAATGGCCTCAATATACATCTTGCTGACCATGCCTACAGAACACAGGGACATGGTAAGGAGTCCCGCGAAAGCGCCGGGGCCTGTCACACGGATAAACATAAGCCCGTAAACAAAAGCCGGCACTGTCCGAACCGCCATAATGAGAATTCTCCCTAAAAAAGCCACAGGTTTTGGCGTAAGATTGGAGGCCGACAGAAATGCCAGGGGAACAGAAATAACAGCGCCTACTATGGTTCCCAGAAACGCGATGCATACCGTCTCCAGCAGAAGATACGGCACTCCCTCTGTGGTCAGGTTAAAAAGCAGATCCGTATCCGGATGAAAAATACCCGACAGGATATTCAACGCGATCCTGCCGCCGTTTTGCGTCGTCCCGCTTGTCTCCACTCCGGCGCCGCTCCATATAAGAAGCAAAAGGACGACCGCCGCGATGGCTGCCTCAAAAATCCACCTTCTGGGTCTGCTCTCGTAAGCTTTCTCGATTCGTTCCTTCATTCTTCATTTCCTCCTATACCAGACGTTTTCTGGCAGCTCTGCTGATGGTCTCTATGAAAAATACGGTTACAAATAACGCGATCAGAATCATGCCGACACTGGAATATTCTCTCCAGCCGATCTTTTCATTGAGAATCAGCCCCAGTCCTCCGGCGCCTACATAGCCGAGAATGGAAGCATAACGGACGTTTCCTTCAAAGCAGAACAGGCAATTTGACAAATATGAGGGAAGCACCTGGGGAATAATAGCAGAAATAAAGGCCCGTGTCTTTGTGGCTCCCATTGCCTCCATGGCCTCAAATCCGCCCATATCTACCGTTTCTATTTCTTCATAGAGGATTTTTCCTATGTAAGCAAAAGTAAACACCGCGATTGCCGTAGTTCCCGCCAGCGTCCCCAGTCCGAAAATGTAAGTGGCGATAAGCGCCGTCACAAGGGTGGGCAGTGTACGGACGATGCTCAGAAAAAGCCGCATAACCCCCACCGCCGCTTTGTTTGGAATGACATTTGTGGATGCCAGCATGGCAAAGGGTACCACCAGGACAGAACCGATCACAGACCCCAGAAGGGACATCTGTATCGTGGCAAAAAGAGGTTCCCATACCTGAGACATATACGTCCAGTCAGGAGGAAACATCTGGGCCAGGATTACGAAAAACTGATTGATCCGGCTGATGAGGATCTTCATGTCAAAGCCTGTGACCTTCACAGACAGGTAAGTCATAATCACGAGAAACAGTACAGCCAGCGGCATCCTGGACCGGCGCTGCTTGACTGTTTTTCCGTTTTCCAGCTGAAAGGTTTTTGGCGGAAACAGCCTGTCGTACAAATTCATGCAGTCTCCTCCTTATCTGATCTGTAAATTAAATTCAGTACCTCTTCATCTACCTGATTCGCCGGTCCGTCATACACAATTTCGCCGTTTCTTATTCCAACGACTCTCGCTGCGTACTGAAGGGCCAGATCTACGTGATGAATGTTCAGCAGCACAGTGATCTTCATCTCCTGATTAATTTTCTTAAAATCATCCATCACCTGTTTTGCCGTCACAGGATCCAAAGAAGCTACCGGCTCATCTGCCAGTATAATCTGAGGATTCTGGGCAAGCGTCCTGGCAAGCGCGACTCTCTGCTGCTGCCCTCCTGAAAGCTGATCTGCCCGAACAAATGCCTTCTCCAGAATCCCCACCTTGTCAAGGGCTTCCAGGGCTGAAAGCTTCTCTTCTTTTTTGAAGATTCCAAGAGCCGCTCTCCATCCCGGGAGTTCCGGCACGAAAGCAGTCAGTACATTTTTAATTACCGTTGTTCTTGTAATTAAATTAAAGGACTGAAAAATCATGCCGATTTTTCTCCTGAATCTGCGCAGCTCTTTTCCCTGGAGGGACATAACCTCTGTTCCATCCACGGTAATCCTTCCGCCGGAAATATCATGCATTCTGTTTATGGTCCGTATTAAGGTTGATTTCCCGGCTCCGGACAGTCCGATGATCGCCACAAATTCCCCCTGCTGGATCGTAAGGTTAATATCTTTAAGGGCTTCAAAACCATTCGGATATTTTTTATAGACGTGTTCAAACTGAATCATTGATCCTTCCTCCCAAAAAAGGTGCTGCAACTGTGCGCGCAGGCACATTGCAGCACCCCTATAAAGCAAAAGCCTTCCTTATGACAGACAACTCTTACTGTGCGTTCAGCTCCTGAATCATTTTCTGCGCTTCTCTCTCAGAATCATAATCGGAAGATTGCGCCGGCTGATAACCATTGTGGCTGTAAATCGCAATCACTTCTTTTCCTTCATCTGTATTCCCGATATTAATGAATGCCTCTGAAAGCGCTGCCTTAAAGTCATCGTCCATAATAGGAGATGTTTTGCTGACGCTGATCGTATCGTTATAGATAGCCGGCGTCACACCGATCACAGCCGTATCCTCCCAGATACTGTTGGTCATGGCGTATTCTGATGTCCAGTTCTCTTCATAATCTCTGCGGGCATCCGCGTATGTACAAAGTACATCAATCTGTCCTGACGCAAGACGCGCGAAGGCGCTTCCATAGGAATCCGACTGAACGGCATGGGACAGCTCCGTAATATTCTTATCAAAATTCTGCTGCATCCACAGGGAAGGATAAATATAGCCTGCCGGTGAGGATGAACCCATTACGCTCCAGTTGGCGCTGTCAATATCTTCCCAGGTAAGAGCTTCTCCGGCGTTTACCTTATCTGCTAATTCTTTTCCCTTCTCTGAAGGTCCTGCAATCATCAGGGCGCGGTAACTGGTCACCTGCTCATCACTGGCTTCCGTGGGAGCCTGATCATTCCAGTCCTTGGGATCATCGGAATCAATAGAAAGGCCGTCTCTTGTAGCTGTCAGCAGCACATCACATCCGTCGTCATAGAGAACATACGTACCGCCCGGAATCAGGCCCACATCCGTTGTTCCTGCTGCCAGCGCTTCTCCTACTGCCTCATAACTGGTGCCTACTGTAATATCCACCTCGGCCACATCATAGCCCAGACCGGCAAGCTCCGTAGTCAGCATTTCTTTCAAAGGCTCTGTAGCCGTGATAATCTCCTCCGGCTCTCTGGAAGGAACGAAGGCAATGCTGAGCTTTTCGATCTGCTTATTTCCTCCTTCTTCCGCATACAGGACTGTGCCGCTTCCCGCCAGAATACCTGCACATACTGCACCTGCCAGTAACCTTGACGCCATTTTTTTCATTTTCTGTTTCCTCCTTAAGTTCGTCTGAAAGTTCGCCGTACCTTCTGAATTCTGTACAGCTTTTTTAAAGGAATGATATATTGAAAGGGATTTTCCCGTTCAACCGCAAATTTCAGCAGTATGTCTCAGTCTTACAAATCGCTTATTCCGGCAGAATGCATGGTCGTTTTTCGGATGTCCCGCTGTTTTCATTTACGCCGTATCACCAATCCGGAGATGGGTAGGCACCAGAACCGTCACTGCCTGGCTTCTTTTCTGTTCGATCCGCCCAATCAGCATCTCCAGCGCGTTTTCCCAGACATAATCCGGAAACATCTCAATCCTGGTTCCATTTGGCCACTTGCTTTCCAGAGTCTGTATATCCTGATAGATGATCACTGCCACATCCTTTGGTACGCGCAGCTCCAGATCCCGAAAGGCTTCCAGGGCCCCTTCTGCGACCTCGTCGCTTCCCAGAAGCACAGCCTCCGCCAGTGTTCCTTCCTGAAACGCTTTCTGCGCCAGCATATAGCCGCTCTCCCGGCTGATTTCTCCCACATGGAAAAAATACTCCTGGAATTCTCCCCGTTTTTTTAAAATTTTCCGGAGTCCTTCCAGCCTGTGAATTCCGATTTTTACATTTCCCTGCTCATACAGCCCGCCAATGTAGCCTATGCTTTTATATTTCTTATAATCAAGCAGGTACTTTACCATCTCTTCCAGGCCCAGGTTAAAATCCAGCTGAACCTGATCGTGTTCATAATTTCTCTGATTAGAATTTACAAAGACAACTGCAAAAGACAGAGATCTGAGGAAATCAATTTCGTCCTCGCTGAAAAGCCCAAAGGCAATAATCCCGTCAACCTCCTGCCTCTGGCCGAACACCAGACGCACAAAGGATACTTCATACTGATCTGTCATCACCTGCACCATACAAGCCAGTGAGGAAAGCCTTACATTCGGCCGATCCGGCCGGATAATCCGCCAGTCCGCCACTCCAATCATAAGCTTCTTCTTTTCTACGGCTCCTTTTCTCTGACGGGGCGGTATATAATTCAACTGACTCGCCGCCCGAAAAATTTTCATGCGTACCTCCGGCGTCACCGAAAGACTCTCATCCCGATTCAGAACCCGGGAAACAGTTGTAAGTGATACTCCTGCAGCTTTGGCCACTTCTTTAATGGTCGCCATTTTTTATCCCCCTGTCTTTCTGCATTTCATTATAGCAGTACTCATTAAAAACGCAATATGTTTTACTAAAATTTTACTAAAAATTACATCATC
>DVGK01000156.1 GCA_018712785.1 Candidatus Choladousia intestinavium
AAGGCTGGTCTTTCAGTTTATTCGCCGCGGTTGGAAAAACTTGTACTTGAAAAAAAGTATAAAGTATAGTATACTCGTCAGCGGAGTTGTTTGAAATAAATTCAGCAGAACTTGAATTTAGCGCTGTTTATGAGAAAGAAGTGGGAAAATGAATGGTGAACGTTTAAACCGGGTGATTGAGACAATGAAAAAAGAAGGGATTGAACAGATGGTGATTACAAATCCCCATTCCATTCATTATCTGACCGGGCATTACGAAGAGCCGTATGAACGCTTCTGGGCTTTCTATCTGAACCAGAACGGGGGACACAGCTTAATTGCCAACCGTCTCTTTACCCTGGATGAAGTGACAGGAACGGAGATTCTCTGGTATGAGGATGGAGAAGACGGTGTGGAGCTGCTGAATACCCGGATCGACCATCAGAAGTCTCTGGGCGTGGACGACGGGATGACGGCCAGGTTCCTTTTAAGGCTGATGGAGCTTAAGGCGGCGCCGGAGTATAAGCTTTCCTCCGGCTGCATGGATACAGTCCGTGCCCATAAGGATAAAGAGGAGCAGGATAAAATGAGACATGCTTCGGCCATAAACGATGCGGCTATGGCGGAATTTGAGAAGCTGATCCGGCCGGGAGTTTCCGAGAAAGGGATCGTAGATCAGATGCTGGAGATCTATCGGAGGCTGGGCGGCGAGAAATTCTCATTCAGTCCTTCCGTTGGCTTTGGCGGCAACGCGGCCAACGGCCACCATGAACCGGATGATACGGTTCTGAAATATGGCGACTGTGTTCTCTTTGATGTGGGATGCGTGGCAGACGGTTACTGCTCGGATATGACCAGAACTTTTTTCTACGGGGAAGTCAAGGACAGCCACAGACTCGTATATGAGACGGTTCTGAAGGCTCAGAGGGCGGCAGAGGCTGCCATCCGGCCGGGAGTCCCGCTGAAGGACATTGATCAGGTGGCCAGAGATATTATCACGGAAGCCGGTTACGGAGAATACTTTACACACAGGCTTGGGCATTTTATCGGCAGAGAAGTCCACGAAAAAGGAGAGGTTTCTTCCGCCAGCCCCCTCATCGCCGAACCGGGAATGGTCTTTTCCATTGAGCCGGGAATCTATATTCCGGGGGAAGTGGGAGTGCGGATTGAAGATCTGGTTCTGGTAACAGAGGACGGTGTGGAGATTCTGAACCACTATACCAAAGAGTTACAAGTAATTCCATCTGAATCATAAAAGCTGGACAATAAAGACGTTGTTTAGAAAATGACGTCTTATATTTTATTATACCACTTTAACGGGGTAGTGAAAAAAAGTGCTCTAAAGGCAGCAAAAAGAAAACAGGAGGAAATTGGGTATGTCAAAATACATATTAAAGCGGCTTCTGACATTGATTCCCACATTATTGGCAGTTATTTTTATTGTATATTTTATTATGGATCTGACGCCTGGGGATCCCGGAACTCTGATTCTGGGGGAACAGGCTACAAAAGAAGAAATCGCGGCAAAAAATGAAGAGCTGGGCTACAACGATCCCTTCCTTGTACGGTATGTTTCCTACGTAGGGGATCTTCTCCATGGAGATCTGGGGGAGTCCTGGCAGTCCGGCCGTCCGGTAATGGGTGAGATCCTCTCCAGGCTCCCTGTTACGGTTACCCTGGCCGTAGGCGCCATTCTCATCGGAACCGTAGTGGGGATTCTTGTGGGAATCCTTTCTGCAGTAAAGCAGTACAGCTTCCTGGATTTTTCGGCCACGGCTGTCGCCATGGCTCTGGCTTCCTTCCCGGGCTTTTGGATTGGTATGATGCTGATATTGCTGTTCTCTCTCTATCTCGGGTGGCTGCCCTCCTTTGGCGGAGGAGACTTCAGACATTATATTCTTCCGTGGATTACTACAGCCTGTCCTTTTATGGCCTCTCAGCTCCGTATGACCAGAACCTCCATGCTTGAAGTGATCCGGGCGGACTATATCCGCACGGCCCGTGCGAAAGGGCAGAAGGAGAGCAAAATTATTCTTCGCCACGCGCTGCGGAACGCGCTGCTTCCGGTGGTAACGATTCTGGGAATTAACTTCGGAGCGCTGTTGGGCGGTACAGTAACTATCGAGACTGTCTTTACGCTTCCGGGAGTAGGGACCTTGATTATAGAAGCAATCCGCTCCAAAGATGTTCCTGTAGTCACGGGGGCAACTGTGATGCTGGCGTGCTTTGTGGCTGTTTTGATGCTGATTGTGGATGTGTTATATGCGTATATCGATCCGCGTATTAAATCAAGATATACAAGAAAATAGCGGAGGGGTAAGGAAATGGATGAAAAGACAGTAAAAATCAGGATAAAGAAGAAAAGCCAGGCGGGAGATATCTGGCGCAGATTTCTGAAGAATAAGACGGCTGTTTTGGGGCTGGTCATCTTCGCGGCGATTATGCTGGCGGCTATTTTCGCGGACTTTATTGTTTCTTATGATAAGGGAATTACGCAGAATATTCTGGAGCGTCTTCAGGGACCGAGCGCGGCCCACTGGTTCGGCACTGATAATTTCGGCCGTGATATATTTGCCAGAGTGATTCACGGCTCCAGAAATTCACTGCTGGTAGGAATCGGCGCTGTGGCCATCGGCATCACAGTAGGAGGATTGCTGGGATCCATAGCGGGATTTTACGGAGGGAAGATTGACTCCGTAATCGGAAGAATCATGGATACGATTATGAGTATTCCCTTGATGCTTCTGGTGCTATCTCTGGTAACGGCTCTGGGGAACAGCCTGATTAACGTGCTGCTGGCTATGATGATCGCCAATATTCCCCAGTATGTGCGGATTGTCCGGGCGGCGATTCTGTCCGTGGTCGGGCAGGATTACATAGAAGCGGCCAAAGCCTGCGGCACATCGAACTTTAAAATTATTATCAAGCATGTGATCCCCAATGCCATCGGTCCCATTATCGTACAGGCCACCATGGCTGTGGGAACCATGATTCTGAACGCCGCCGGTATCAGCTTCCTGGGTATGGGAATTCAGCCGCCCACTCCTGAGTGGGGTTCCATGCTCAATGAAGGCAAACAGTTTATGACCATGTATCCGTATATTGTAGTATTTCCCGGTATTGCCATCGGACTTACTGCGCTGGCTCTGAATCTGATGGGTGACGGCCTGCGGGACGCGCTGGATCCCAAGCTGAAAGACTGAGGTGAGTGAAATGGAAAATACAGATAAAATTTTGGAAGTAGAAAATCTTACGACGGTATACAATACGGATGCGGGAGTCGTGCGTGCGGTCAACGGAGTAAGCTTCAGCATCGGTAGGAAGGAAACTATCGGTCTGGTAGGCGAGACGGGAGCCGGGAAAACCACAACGGCGCTTTCCATTATGCAGCTGCTTCCGGAGCGCACCGGTAAAATTACAGGAGGCAGCATCAAGTATCAGGGACAGGAGCTGCTGACCAAGAGCAAGGCTGAGATGCGGTTAATCCGGGGAGAATGCATTTCCATGATTTTTCAGGATCCCATGACAGCACTGAATCCACTGATGACAGTGGGAGAGCAGATTTATGAGTCCCTGGATATCCATAATGAAAGGCAGAAGTCTCCTAAGGAACTGGAAGCTAAGGTGGATGAGCTGCTGGAGCTGGTGGGGATTCCTGCCCGCAGAAAGACCAACTATCCCCATGAGTTTTCCGGGGGAATGAAGCAGCGTATCGTCATCGCCATCGCTCTGGCCTGCGAGCCCCTGCTGTTGATCGCGGATGAACCGACCACCGCCCTGGACGTGACCATACAGGCCCAGGTTCTGAATTTAATCGAAGAGCTGAAGCAGAAACTGTCCACCTCCATGATTATGATTACCCATGACTTGGGGGTTGTGGCACAGACCTGTGACAAAGTAGCAGTTATGTACGCGGGGGAAATTGTGGAGTACGGCATGATTGAGGAGGTATTCGACAGGACGAAGCCGCATCATCCCTATACGGTGGGATTGTTTGACGCGATTCCCAGCCTTACGGAGGAGCGGAAGCGTCTGAAGCCCATTGAAGGGCTGATGCCGGATCCGGCTAATCTTCCTGAGGGCTGCCGTTTTCATCCACGCTGCCATCAGTGCATGGAACGGTGCCGTTCCGGAGAGGTTTATACGTATGAAAATGGCGCCCACAAGATAAGATGCAATCTGATGGAGAAAGGAGAACAGAATGGAAGAGTTGATTAGGGCAGTGGATCTGAAAAAGTATTTTAAGCTGTCTAAGACAGAATATCTCCATGCAGTGGATGGTGTGAATTTTGCCATACAAAAGGGGCAGACTCTTGGAGTGGTGGGAGAGAGCGGCTGCGGAAAGTCCACTCTGGGCCGTGTGCTGATCGGCCTTTTGGACGCCACATCTGGTCAGATTCAATATGAGGGACAGGATCTTCTGAAGCTTAGGGGAGCGCAGAAGAAGGCTTACCATAAAAAGATGCAGATTATCTTTCAGGATCCCTATTCCAGCCTGAATCCCAGACTGTCCGTCTTTCAGCTGATCGCGGAACCCCTGATTTCCAATAAGGTCTATAAGTCGAAGGGGGAATTGATCGATCGGGTAGGCTATCTCATGGAAAAAGTGGGCCTGGACCAGAGGTTTATTAACGCGTATCCCCATGAGATGGACGGAGGACGGCGGCAGAGAGTGGGGATTGCCAGGGCTCTTGCACTGAATCCCGAGTTTATCGTCTGTGATGAGCCGGTATCCGCTCTGGATGTTTCCATTCAGGCTCAGATCATCAACCTTCTGCAGGATATGCAGGAGGAGATGGGGCTTTCCTATATGTTTATCACCCACGATCTCTCCGTGGTGCGCCATATGTCTGATGAGATTATGGTCATGTACCTGGGACAGTGTGTGGAGAAGGCTTCGGCTGCGGAGTTATTTAAAAATCCCCTTCATCCCTACACTAAGGCGCTGCTTGCCGCCATTCCCCAGCCGGTGGTGGGGGTGAAGTGGAAGCAGGAAATTATCCGAGGCGAAGTATCGGATCCTATCAATCCCCCAAAAGGATGTCGGTTCGCGGCCCGCTGCGAGCACTGCTGTGAGCAGTGTACCCGGGAGGATGTGCCGCTAAAACAGGTAGAAAACGCACATGAAGTAGCGTGCGTTTTGTATAATAAATAAATACAAGGAGGAAAGACATGAACAAATTAATGAAAAAAGTGATTGCAGCCATGCTTGGAGGCATAATGACTGTCTGCAGCTGCATCGGCGCTGCGGCAGCCGAAGAACGGACCATTAACATTGCCTATACGGCGATTCCTGACGCGCTGATTCAGAGACTGCACCCGCCGGGAGTACCGGAGTCTATTGCTTATGCGCAGATTTCCGATACGCTGATTGTGAAGAACAGCGAAGGCGAGTATGAGCCGAGATTGGCTGAGAGCTGGGAAATAAACGATGATTCCACAGAATTTACCTTCCATCTGAGACAGGATGTAACCTGGTCAGACGGAGAGCCGCTTACAGCGGAAGACGTGGTTTTCACAATGAATATGCTGAAGGAGGCCTCCGGCTTCACTGTTGTCACAGGAGATTTGGATACGGCAGAGGCTGTGGATGATTATACAGTAAACATGACCCTGACCCGGCCAAACGTTGTATTTATGTCTACGCTGGCGACGCCCATGTACGGTTCTATTATGCCGGCTCACGGGGATGAGCAGTGGGGCGAAAATTATGGAACCAGCGTTGACACCACTTTATCCTGCGGTCCCTATGTCCTTACAGACTGGCAGCCTAACGTGTCCCTGACCTTTGAGGCTAATCCGGACTACTATCTGGGAGCGCCTTCCATCAGCGAGGTTGTGTACCATGAAATGCAGGATACCAATGCGGCAGTGGTGGCGCTGCAGACGGGAGAGCTGGATGTATGGTTTAACCCCATCACGGGAACAGCCTACAGCACCTTGAGCACCGCGGACAATATCGCCATTGAAGAGTACGTAAGCGGAAGAAATGAGGCCGTTTATATGTATACACAGGACGGAATCTTTTCCGATGTTCGGATGCGCCAGGCAGTGGCCTATGCCATCAACCCGGAAGAGGCTCTTGCTGTGGGATCGGACGGACTTGGCGAGCTAATCAGCTATCCGGGCGATATCGGAACAGAGATGACGGGAAATCCGGACTATGATTCTGAGTATGCCTACAGTTATGACCTGGACAAGGCTAAAGAGCTGGTAGCGGAGTGCGGAATGGAAGGCGCGGATGTCACAGTTAAATGCTATAATACAGAGCCCTACGCGACATTAGGCGTATGGCTGCAGGGCGTCCTGGTAAATATGGGTCTGAACGCTACGGTAGAGCCCATGGAGCGTGCCGCGTTCCTTGAGGAAATGCAGAACGGCCAGGTTGAGATCATGCCTCTGTCATGGGTAGGCCAGACCTACGACCTGGATGAAGTAATGGGCGGAGCGGTATACTCCGCAAATGCGGGAAGCTCCAACTACAGCTTCTACAGCGATCCGGATATGGACGCACTGGTAGAGGAATCCAGGGCAGCTTCGGATCCGGAGGAGCGCCAGGAGATTTATACACAGATTATTGATAAATTCCTGCAGGATGTACCTTTCGTTCCGCTGTACGCAGTTACATTCGCGATTCCGCATACGACAGATATTGTGTGCAACAATGCGAAATCCTATTCCATGTACGATTATCAGTGGGCAGAATAAGAGGAATCTTTCATGGAACGCAGTTAGATGCGTTCCATGAAAATTTTAAAGGAGAAGATTATGGAAGATCCAAGAATTCGGAAATTTGCGAAATATATTATTCAGAAAGCAGTGGCCCTGAAGCAGGGCGAGAAAATTTTAATTGAACTTCATGGGGATCCAAAGGCGGCGCCTCTTGCAAAAGCATTAATTGAGGAGTCATATGAGGCAGGAGGATTTCCCTATTTTCAGAAATACGATTACGTTCTGGAAGCTGCCGTTCTGAAGGGAACATCCCAGGAGCATCTGAGAAATGTGGCTTCCTATGAGATTCAGAGAATGAAGGATATGGATGCCTATGTGGATATCCGGGCTTCCCAGAATATCCATGAATGGAATGACGTGCCAAAGGAAAAGATGGCTATTTACAATAAGGAATACTGGGGTCCCATTCATCTGTCGGAACGGTGCAACCATACGAAGTGGACGGTGATCCGCTATCCCAATGAGGCCATGGCCCAGCTGGCGGGCATGTCTACAGAAGAGTATGAGAATTTCTATTTCAGTGCCTGCCTGGTAGACTACGACAAAATGGGAGAGTCCATGAAGCCCCTGGTAGAATTGATGAGCCGGACAGATAAGGTACGCATTGTGGGGCCCAAGACAGATCTGACCTTTTCGATTAAGGGGATTCCGGTCATCGGCACTAACGGAGGCAATAACATTCCGGACGGAGAGATTCTGACAGCTCCTGTAAAAGACTCTGTAAACGGTTTTATCTATTATAATGTTCCGTCTCCTTATGGTGGTGAGGTTTTCAGAGACATGTATCTGGAATTTAAAGACGGAAAGATCGTCAAGGCAACCTCCAACCTTACAGATAAAATGAACATGATCTTTGATACGGACGAGGGAGCCAGATATGTGGGAGAATTCGCCATTGGCGTAAATCCCATTATTACTTCTCCCATGCTGGATATCCTCTTTGATGAGAAAATGACGGGCAGCTTCCACTTTACACCCGGAAACGCCTATGATATAGCGAGCAACGGCAATCATTCCGCTCAGCACTGGGATATGATTTCCCTGCAGACTCCGGAATACGGCGGCGGAGAGATTTATTTTGACGATGTGCTGATTCGCAAGGACGGGCGGTTTGTGCTGCCCCAGCTTAATTCGCTGAATCCGGAGAATCTGCTTTAGGACGGGGATGAAAGAAGATGGAAGACATTAGGATTCGCAAGTACGCCCGGTTTCTTATTCGGAAAGCGGTATACTTGCAAAAAGGAGAAAAGGTTCTGATCGAGCTGCACGGAGATGAGAATGCTATTCCCCTGGTCAGGGCTTTGGTGGAAGAAGCGTACGCTGTCGGAGGAGAGCCTTACGTACAGCAGTTTGATGAGGAGCTTATGGCTGCTGTCATGAAGGGAAGCAGCGATGCCCATATGCAGGCCATCACTTCCTATCAGATGGACCGGATGAAGCATATGGACGCCTATATTGACGTCCGCGCCAGCAAGAATATTCATGAATGGGATAACCTGTCCCACGAAAGCCTGGACTGCTATAAGAGGAATTACTGGGGGCCCCTGCATCTTTCCCAGAGATGCAACCACACAAAATGGTCTGTAATCCGCTATCCCAACAGCTCCATGGCCCAGCTGGCGGGAATGTCCACAGGAGAATTTGAAGACTTTTATTTTAAAGCCTGTCTGGTGGACTATGATAAAATGGCGAGGGCCATGGAGCCTCTCGTAAGGCTTATGGAACGTACAGACCAGGTACATATTACAGGGCCGGATACGGATTTGAGATTTTCCATTAAGGGAATCGGCGTGTCTCCCTGGCACGGGCAGTGCAACATTCCCGATGGAGAAGTCTCCACTGCTCCGGTAAAGAATTCTGTCAATGGAAGGATTCACTACAATATTCCTTCCCCGTACAATGGAGCCGTCTATTCGGATGTGGTTCTCACCTTTGAAAATGGAAGGATTGTGAAAGCCGACTCCAATCTTCCAGAACGGATGGACGAGATTTTCGATACGGATGAGGGAGCCAGATACGTAGGGGAATTTGCCATCGGATGCAATCCGTATATCACCCGTCCGGTTCTGGATATTCTCTTCGATGAGAAAATGGTGGGGAGCTTTCATTTTACCCCGGGAAATGCCTATGAGCGCAACGAAAACGGCAACCATTCCGCCCAGCACTGGGATCTGATCTGCTGTCAGACGCCGGAATACGGCGGAGGGGAGATCTGGTTTGACGGGGTGCTGATCCGCAAGGACGGACGCTTCGTTCTTCCGGAGCTGGAGGGGCTGAATCCTGAAAATTTAAAATAGCAGATGCTGTATCTGCCGTCGGATTTTCTGTGGGAAACCGGCGGCAGTCTTTCACTAAGGGAGGAAAAGATTATGATTTATCCGGAAAGAGAATTTACCATGAAAAATGGGAAAAAGGCGATTCTTAGAAGTCCCGGGGCTTCGGACGCAGAGGCGATGTTGGCATACATCCGTCAGATGTCCGCGGAGACCATATTCGTAGGCAGATATCCGGAGGAGATACGGGAGACGCTGGAGTATGAGAAAGATTTTCTGAAAGAGTGTCAAACAAGCCGGAACCGCGTACAGATCTCTGCTTTCGTAGATGGGAAGCTGGCCGGAAACGCCAGTGTGGAGCCGGTCAGCGAACGGATCAAAATGTGCCACCGGGCGGATTTCGGCATTGCGGTTCTGGAAGAATACTGGGGGCTGGGGCTGGGAAACGCCCTGACCTTCGCCTGTCTTGCTATGGCGAAGAAAATGGGATTCACCCAGATTGAGCTAAATATGCTGGAAAAGAATGAGAAGGGACGGCGTCTGTATGAGAAGGCCGGCTTCCGGGAGTGGGGAAGGCTGAAGAACAGCTTCCGGCTGAAGGACGGATCCTTTGAGACCGGCGTGTCCATGGTAAAAGAATTGGGAAATTAGAAGGTTGTTGCCCTGACCATGCTCCTATGGTATAATGTGAACACTGGGCGAGTGCAAGCGACAGCGCAGCACGAGCTTAGTGAGAACAGGTACCTGGACACTTAGCGAGGCGGAGCCAAAGGCGAACGGCGAGGTTAGTGACCATGGTACAATGGAGTGGAAATAAGGACCTAAGAGAAAGGGGCAGATCTTAAATGCAGATGACACAGCACAGGGAAGGCAGAAAATATGACGCGGCAATTTTTGATCTGGACGGCACGCTGCTGGACACGCTGGACGACCTGACAGCCAGCACAAACGCGGCGGTAGAGCCTTTTGGAAATCCTCCCTATACGAGAGAGCAGGTGTGCGGCTTCGTGGGAAACGGCATACGGAATCTGATGAGAAGGGCGGTTCCGGGAGGGGAGGAGAATCCCGGATTTGAAGGGGCCTTCCTGCGCTTTAAGGAGCATTACGGAGAGCACTGTATGGATCAGACCAGGCCGTATCCCGGAATTATGGAACTGCTGCGGGAACTGAAGAGACAGGGTATCGCTGTGGGGATCGTCTCCAATAAGGCGGATTTCGCGGTGAAAAAGCTGCGTGATGCCTATTTCGGGGAGCTGGTGGACACGGCTGCCGGTGAAAAAGAGGGCGTACGCAGGAAACCGGCTCCGGACACCGTATTTCAAGCTCTGCGTGAGCTGGGGGTACGCAAGGAGTATGCCGTCTATGTGGGAGATTCCGATGTGGACATTCACACAGCTCAAAATGCTGAAATGGACTGCATCAGTGTCACCTGGGGCTTCCGGGACGAAAAATTTCTCAGGGAGCAGGGAGCCGAAAGGCTGGCGGCAGACGCAGGAGAACTGTTGAATCTTATAGAATCAGGAGGAAAATACATATGAAAGCAAACGTTTATTACATTGCCAGCGGCAATAAGAGCGGAGACGTGATGAACCCCAAAAATGAGCAGTTTGTGAAGGAGCTTTCTCAAAAAAGCGGGGTGGAGATGTCCTACACCTCTCTGGAAGAACTGAAGGAAGGGGAACTGAATCTGGTATTCATCGGCGGAGGCGGAACAGAGGGAATGTTTCTGGAAGTATTTGACAAGCTTCCAAGCCCCATCCTCCTTCTGACTACAGGAGAGAATAATTCTCTGGCCGCGTCCATGGAGATCCTTTCGTTCCTGCGCCAGAAGCAGGTGCCGGGTGAGATTATCCATGGAAGCCTGGAGGATATGAGCCGCCGGATTCAGATCCTGGCAAGAGTTTTCCAGACCAGGAAGAGGATCCACGGACTGAGAGTCGGCTGCGTGGGAGAGCCCAGCGACTGGCTGATCTCTTCCGGAGTGGACGGGGAAGCCTCCAAAGAAAAGAACGGAATTGAGATCATCAAGATTCCCATGCAGGAAATGTTTGACGAGATTGCCAAAAAGTCCTATGTGGCAAACGAGTATACGAAGATGATTTCCGATACGGGCTACAAACCGGAGGAGGTTGAGAAGGCTCTGGAGATTTACGGCGCTCTGAAGAGAATCTGTGAGAAGTACCGCCTGGACAGCGTTACCATCCGCTGTTTTGATCTTCTGGGACCGGTGGGAAGCACCGGCTGCGCGGCTCTGGCTGTTTTGAACGCGGAAGGAATCTACGCCGGCTGCGAGGGGGATATCCCTTCCCTGATCGCCATGACCGTATTGGGAGAACTCAGCGGACAGCCTGTATTTATGGCCAATCCTTCCAGAATCCTTTCCGACAAGAAGGAGATTATTTTCGCGCACTGTACGCTGCCCATTACCATGCCTCTTACCTTCCGCTGCATGACCCACTATGAGTCTGACCTGGGAGTTGCCTTCCAGGGAGATTTGAAAGAAGGGCCTGTGACGGTCTTTAAGTGTTCCGGACTTCTGGATCAGTATTTTGTGGCAGGAGGAGAACTGGTAGAGAACCTGCATGAGGCTAATCTGTGCAGAACCCAGCTGAAGCTGCGCCTGAAGGAAGGGCTGGATTATTTCACAACCCGCTCCATCGGCAACCACCATCTGATCTGCCTTGGAGACTATACAGAGGTTGTAAAAGAATTCTTCCGCTGGATGAACGCATAGCGCAGGACATCTGAATCTTCGGAATTTAAAGGGCTGCGTCTTTTTATACGCAGAGTCCATGGCCGCAGGGAGCGGAGGGATTTCCAGGTCGGAAATTCCCCCCTCTCCTGCGGCTTTTTTGTTCTGCAGGAAAGTCCTTCAGCCTGTCCATAGAATAAAACCCTCCGGGCAGGACGCGCACGCCGCAATAAGGTATATTGCGCCTGTTTTGTTCTGGAAGAGGGCGGGGAGCCAGGAGAAACAGATTCCCTTTTTCCAGTCGCCCGGGGACAGAAGCAGTCCCATCTGGATGGATTTTGTGAAAAAGAATAAAAAAGTCGCTCATTTTTTTGCGGATTTGATTGCATAAGTCGCTCATTTTTCTGTATAATAGGGAGCAGGAGAGGAGCGATGGATATGGCTGAGATATATTTGCGCCGGAAAATAGACCAATATT
>DVGK01000157.1 GCA_018712785.1 Candidatus Choladousia intestinavium
AAAACTCGCGGAGCGTGTTTTCTATGACTTGCAAACCAGAATGGCTCCGGCTCGAACCAGTGGAGAGAGGCAAGCAGGACGCGGATTTGAACACAAAACTTTCACAAAACTTTCATAAGAAAATCATAAGATTTTCAATAGAGAAACACAATTCTTTTCTAATATACTCCAGTATAATAATTAACCGCTTATAAGATACTGGGATACAGTCCCGTAGGCTGTATGAATGAGCGGCTGAGAAAGGAGTACACAATTATGAATCGTGTGAAAAGAGTGGGAAGAAGGACAGGCATGGGAATGATAGCCGCCTCTTTCCTGGCAGCATCGTTGCTGTCTGCGTCTGTTACAGCTTTGGCAGCAGAGGAAGAATCTGAGGAGGCAGTGCGTACCGAGACGGCGCAAACGTCAGGAGAAGGCTTCTCAATGAGTACTGCGTACCCGGGCATCACAGCCCTTGCGGGAGAGACTGTGACCTTTGATCTGAATTTTGCCAGCCTGGACGGAAATGCTTACGATGCCGATTTGTCTGTAGTTTCCATTCCTGAAGGATGGGAAGGCTACTTCCAGGGAGGCGACAGTCAGATCAGCAGAGTACATATTGACGACCAGTCAGCTTTAGCAGAGTCCGCTCTGGCGGAGTTTTCTCTGACCCTTCCGGAGGATGCGGAGGAAGGATCATATGACATTGAGCTGAGCGCTGATGACGGGGACGGAAATGCATCTACTTTGGCATTGGAGGTTACCGTGGGGCAGGTGGAAGTCGGTCAGAGTACCTTCACTTCTGAGTATCCGGAGCAGCAGGGAGCGACTGGAACCACCTTTACTTTTGATATGACTATCGTAAACAATCGAAGCACGGATCAATCTTACAGCCTTTCAGCAGAGACTCCTTCAGGATGGCAGGCAACTTTTACACCCTCCGGAGAGTCTACTAATGTAGCCAGTCTAAATGTGGAAGCCGGATCCAGCCAGGGAGTAACCGTGACGATTACACCGCCGGAAAGTGTGGAAACCGGTGATTATACAATCCCATGCTCCGCCATTTCAGCAGATGATTCCCTGACGGCGGACCTCCTGGTAACCATCACAGGCACCTATGGGGTAGAACTATCCACGCCCACGGGGAACCTGAGTCTGGACGCGGAGGCTAATCAGGAAAAAGCAGTGACCTTAAGCATTACCAACACGGGCAATGTAGACCTTGCGAACCTGAACCTGACCTCATCAGCGCCTACCGACTGGGAAGTCAGGTTTGATTCCTCCACCATTGATACGCTGGAGGCAGGGGCCACGCAGGAAATTACGGCTTATATTACGCCTGCGGAGAACGCGATTACCGGAGATTATGTTACATCCCTTACGATCAGCAACGATGAGGTATCGGATACCGCTGAATTCAGAGTTTCCGTACAGACTCCTACCACGTGGGGGATCGTAGCAATCTGTATTATTGTAGTTCTGGTGGCGGCTTTGGCCTATATCTTTAAGAAGTATGGGAGACGATAAGTATGGTACAGAAAAAGGACGCGGTGATTGTCACCGAACATCTGACCAAGCGCTACGGGACGAAAACGGCAGTCAATGATCTGAACCTTACCCTTCGCAGAGGGGAAGCCTTCGGACTTCTGGGACCCAATGGAGCCGGGAAGACCACCACTATTCTGATGCTTCTGGGGCTTACAGAGCCAAGCGCCGGAAAAGCCACCATTAACGGAAAAGATTGTACTAAGGAGCCCCTGGCAGTAAAGTCCGTGGTGGGATACCTTCCGGACAATGTGGGGTTTTACGGTGATATGACCGGGCGGCAGAACCTTCGCTTTACAGGACGTCTCAACGGCCTTGACGGGGAAGAGCTGGAAAAAAGAATCGATACCCTTCTGGAGAGAGTAGGGATGACCCAGGCTGCGGACAAACGAACCGCTACTTACTCCAAAGGTATGCGGCAGCGGCTTGGAATCGCGGACGTACTGATCAAAGATCCGGAGGTTATCATCATGGATGAACCGACCCTGGGCATTGACCCGGAAGGAATGCGCGAGCTGCTGAATCTTATGCGGGAGTTGTCAGAGCAGGATGGGAGAACCCTTCTGATCTCCTCTCATCAGCTTCACCAGATTCAGCAGGTGTGCGACAGGGTGGGCATCTTTGTGGACGGAAAGCTCATTGCCTGCGGAAATCTCAAGGAACTTGAGCAGCAGATACGCAAGGACGGCCATTTTGAACTGGAACTTGGGACGGCGCCTTGCGACGATAAGCTTCTGGGAATGCTTCAGGCCCAGAAAGGGATTGAAAAGATTGATAAGCAGGGTGACTTGCTTTTGATTCATGCCAGAAGAGACATCCGGCCGGAGCTTTCAAAGTATCTGGGAGAGAACGGATACACGGTGCTTCACATGCACCAGCGGGGCGGAGATCTGGATGAAATCTACAGACGTTATTTTGAAAAGGCGGGACAGAGTGATGAAAGAAATCAGTTTGGTAAAGAAAAAAAGGGAGGCTTTAAATTCCGAAAAGTCTCAAAAGGCAAAGCCTAGATCCCGGACAGGACGTCACGCGCTGTTTTGCAAGGAACTGGGGGACCATTTAAACAGCAGGCGTTTCCTGATTATTCTGCTGCTGATTGTAGTGACCAGCTTCGCCAGCTTGTACGGATCGATTTCAGGCCTGGAGGAGGCGCTGGAAAACGACAGCAACTTCGTATTCCTGAAGCTGTATACGTCAGGAGGAAGCTCTATTCCCTCCTTCACCTCCTTTATCGCTTTGCTGGGACCTATTGTAGGTCTGGCGCTGGGTTTTGACGCTATTAACAGCGAACGCAGCAGCGGGACTCTGAACCGGCTGGTGGCACAGCCCATCTACCGGGATTCAATTATTATCGGTAAATTTCTGGCTGGTACTGCGGTAATTGCCATCATGGTCTTTTCCATGGGAATTGCCATCGGTGCCATCGGCATCTATACTACCGGTCTTGTGCCGGAAACAGAGGAGGTACTGCGGATTTTTGTATTCCTCTTCTTTACAGTTGTATATATTTCCTTCTGGCTGGCGCTGTCCATTCTCTTCTCAGTGCTGTGCAGACATACGGCTACCTCCGCTCTGGCTTCCATCGCGGTGTGGATCTTCTTTGCCATCTTTATGAGCCTGGTGGCAAACATTGTGGCAAATGCCGTATATCCTGTTACCACGGAATATGAGGCCCTTGTAAATTCCATGGGAAATTATACGCTGGAACAGGGATTGAACCGGATTTCCCCCTATTATCTGTACAGTGAGGCCGTTTCAACCATTATGAATCCCACGGTCAGAGCTATCAATGCGGTGACGGTGGATCAGCTTGTGGGAGCCATCTCCGGATATTTAAGCTTTGGACAGAGTCTCCTGCTGGTATGGCCGCACCTGGTAGGGTTGGCAGCCATGATGCTGATTACCTTTGCCCTTTCCTATATCGGCTTTATGCGCCAGGAGATACGCGCCAACTAAGGGAGCGCTGATTAAATCAGCGTTTTCCTAAACAGAATATAAGATGCAGCAGACAAGAACGGTGTCCGGGTTTCCCGGATGCCGTTTTTGACATGGCGGAAAAGATGCGATATAATTGAAAAAATTAAAAATCAAAGGAGGAATCCCCATGCTGGAATTTCGGTACGACACACAGCTTCTCATTGAGGGAACGGATCTGGACGAAGACGCCATCAGTGATTATTTCACAGAGAATTTTAAAGGAGACTGTCTGCTTGCAGTAGGAGAC
Organism: Candidatus Choladousia intestinavium; assembly: GCA_018712785.1. Lineage (GTDB taxonomy): Bacteria > Bacillota > Clostridia > Lachnospirales > Lachnospiraceae > Choladousia > Choladousia intestinavium. The sequence goes on from DVGK01000157.1 coordinate 3,749, forward strand.
GAAGAATTAATTAAGATTCACTTTCATACGAATGAACCCTGGAAGGTGCTGGAATACTGTGCTTCCCTGGGAGAGATTTATGATATCGTAGTAGAAGATATGGATCGCCAGGCCCGGGGACTGAAAGGTTAGAAGGGAATCACGGCTGCTGTATAGGGGG
>DVGK01000158.1 GCA_018712785.1 Candidatus Choladousia intestinavium
AGTTCCGCTCTTTTTCTAATTATGCCCCTTTTTAAAGCTTTTTGTCAAGGCAGGTACCCTTCTATTTCAAAGGATTTATAATCTTTTTTTCATTTTTTCTATAAATTTTTGAAAATTTGTGGTAAAATACCCATATCAACCGGAGGTCAAAGGTTCTCCGGACAAGTACATTTATTCAAGGAGGTTTTGCATATGAAGATGGTTATGGCTATTTTATACAAAGATGATGAAGAGGAAACTACCCGAGAGCTGCATGCAAACCGTTTTTTTGTTACTAAGCTCTCTACCACGGGCGGCCTGCTTCGACGTAAAAATGTTACCCTTCTGATTGTCACTGAGGATGAAAATGTACCCAAGGTTCTGGAGATTATTAAAAATAATTCCGGCGAGCGAAGGACTCTGTCTTACATTAACACGGCTTCCATGCCGGATCGCTACGGAATCAGTTCCTTCCCCATGGTTCCAGTAAACATACAGACCGGCGGCAGTACCGTTTTCATACTGAATGTGGAACAATTTGAGAAATATTAATGGAATACTGCCGTTTTGCACAGCTTTTTGGGACACTCTGCCAGTCAGAGTGTCCTTTCTGTTTTCATATGCTGAATGCTCCTTTCTGCTTTCCTTTGTTGAGTATCCCTCCCTGCTTTCCAGAAAATTTACCGCCGGTGAGTTCGTTAATTTTTTATTTAACAAAGAGTTGTTTTATAAGTCCTCCCATGATATGATGGCTTTGTCGCATTTAATTCAACACACAAAGGAGGTAATTATGAAAGGTTATGCAATGCTGAAAATCGGCGAATCCGGCTGGATCGAAAAGGATCGTCCCCAATGCGGACCCATGGACGCCATTTGTAAGCCTCTGGCAGTCGCCATCTGCACATCCGATGTCCACACTCTCTGGGAGGGAGCCATCGGAGAACGTCACAATATGATTCTCGGACATGAGTGCTGCGCTCAGGTTGTAGAAGTAGGTTCCATGGTAAAAGACTTCAAACCGGGGGACAAGGTTTTAGTTCCGGCCATCACACCAGACTGGAATTCTCTGGAAGCTCAGGCCGGCTTTTCCATGCATTCCGGCGGAATGCTGGCGGGCTGGAAATTCTCCAACTTCAAAGACGGGGTATTCTCAGAATATTTCCACGTAAACGATGCCGACGGCAACCTGGCATTACTTCCCTCAAATATTTCTCCCGTAGACGCCTGCATGCTCTCTGATATGGTTCCCACAGGCTTCCATGGCGTAGAGCTGGCAGACGTTCAGTTCGGAGACACGGTTCTGGTCATCGGAATCGGTCCGGTGGGCCTGATGTCCGTAGCGGGAGCCAATATGCGGGGTGCTTCCCGGATCCTGGCCGTAGGTACCAGAAAGCCCTGCGTGGAGGCTGCAAGGGGCTATGGCGCTTCTGACTTTATCAGCTACAAGAACGGCTCCATTGAGGATCAGGTACTGGCTCTCACAGACGGCAAAGGCGTAGATAAGGTCATCGTGGCCGGAGGCGGCTGCGAAACCTTTGAATCTGCCATCAAATGCTTAAAGCCCGGCGGAAAAATCGGAAATGTCAATTACCTGGGAAGCGGCACCTACGTAAATATCCCCAGAGTGGAGTGGGGCGTAGGTATGGGCCACAAACAGATCAACGGCGGCCTGATGCCAGGCGGACGTCTGCGCATGGAAAAGCTTGGAGCCCTTGTAGCTGCCGGAAAGCTGGATGTGCATCCTCTGGTTTCCCATGTGTTTGAGGGATGGGATCATCTGGAAGAGGCTCTCTTTATGATGCGGGACAAGCCGGCTGATCTGATCAAACCGGTTGTTAAGATTGAGGACTGAGATTTAAAATGAAAATACTGATTGTATCAGGCTTCCTGGGAGCCGGCAAAACTACGTTTATTAAAGAAATGGCCGCAAAAACCGGACGCGATTTTGTGATAATGGAAAATGAATACGGCGAAGCAGGTATTGATTCTGCTCTGCTGAATCAGGAAAAGAACATAAATGTCTGGGAATTGACTGAAGGGTGCGTCTGCTGCACTATGAAAGCGGATTTCGCTTCCTCTGTTCTGACCATCGCCAACACCCTGGATCCGGAATATTTAATCGTGGAGCCTACGGGCGTGGGAATGCTTTCCAGCATCATCCAGAATATCCGTCAAATTTCCTATGAACGGATTCTGCTTTTGAAGCCTGTCACCATCGTGGATGCCGACAGCTTCGACTTTTCCCGGCGGATGTATGGGGAAATTCTCACCGATCAGATCCGGGCCGCCGGCACTGTGGTGATTTCCAAACGTTCTTTTTCTTCCGTTTCGGAAGCTTCCGGCCTTCTGGATTATATCCGTAAAATAAATCCGGGAGCCTGCATTCAGTATGAGCATTATTCCCGCCAGGATTCCTCCTGGTGGGAATCCCTTCTGAAAACGAGACTGGACGGAACCAGGATTGACTCCCCTGCCCTTGCTGAACCGGAACTGGACACTCTCAGTCTGCAGAATCCTTCCCTGCCAAGCGCGAACCATCTGATCTTCTTCCTGGAGGACCTGATTCGTGGCGAGTTTGGCTGCATCTGCCGCGCCAAGGGACTGATTCAGACTGAAAAAGGTCTGCTGCGTTTCGACGCAGTCAACGACCGGTATTCCATCACCGGCTGCGAGCAGAAAGAATCCCCTGGGGCAACCTTCATCGGCAGGGATTTGAAAAGGAACCGGCTTCGCAGACTCCTTCTTTCTTCCATCTATACGTCCTCCAAAATTTCAGGCAGGAAAACGATCCAAAACAGCAGCAGAAAACTGCCGGGCTTCGTAACGGCTCCGAAAAATATAAGGAAAGCTGAGGAAGCTTTATGAAAGATTTTATTTTGGCCGCCTTGCCCTATATCTTAATCGGACTCTCTCTTGCGGTTCTCTTTGCAAACTACCGCAAAGGCAGTGAAAGATCTGAAAAAAATTATCTGACGGAAGGAATGTGCATCGGCATCTGCCTGGGTGTCGCGCTCTCCACTTCTTTGAATCTGAATCTCGGGTTTAGCATCAGCTTCGGCATGCTGGCGGGCGAAACCGCCGGGATGTTGCTTAAAAAGAAATAATTCCTAAAGCGGCTTTTGGACTAAATAGAGGGGTATGGTATTCAGAATAACGATTTGATTTCCTGCCTCCAGAATCACTTCTCTGATGCCGTGGCTGTCATACGGCAGCGTCCCCAAAATTCGTTTTGGTAGGAAAAAGCATCTTTCTCTTCTGCCTCCTCTCTGAATCCTGCTTTCCTGTAACATCTCCTTGCGCTCTCATTGACATCAAATACATTCAGGGAGACGCATGCGACTCCGCTGATTTCAAAAGCGTATTTCAGAATGAGTGCCATCATCTGCGTGCCATATCCCTGTCCCCGCAGATCGGGATCCACGATAATATATTTCAGGAATCCTGAATTCGCCATATAATCTGCCGAATATACAAAAAAGCCGATGGGTCTTCCTTCATCTGTCACTGCTGTAAAAGCGGAACCCTCGTTCTCATTCTCCTCCTGAATCAGAAGGCGCCAAAAGTCTTCCGCCTCCGGCGGATAAGGGGTTCGGTCCGCACACCACAGAGAATGGACCCTTTCCCCATCGATCCAGCGCCTGATGCAGCCGAAATCCTTCTTGTGAATATAGGGCCTTAACCTCATTTTCTTTTCCTCCGTTCTTGAAATAGCATCATAATTCAAATATATTACATTCTGTATTTTGATTCAAGATTCATTATCAACTTATTCTGAAAACTGCTCCCTTAAGGATACCGTTCGCACGTTTTAAGCTCACAGAAAGATGCGGACAGAGTTCTCCTTGTAAGTTCCTTCATGGCTCTGCAGTCCTGCTGTCTGTCTTCTTCCAGCAGCCTGCAGGAAGTAACCTCCTGCAGTATCTGCCCTTTAAGTATGTATGCATTTGAAATTTAGCTATTCAAAATCAGCTGCAAAAACCCCGGAAACCTTAGTTTCCGGGGTTAATCTTCATCCAATATTCAGATTACAGATTTCAATTACTCAATAACGGAAGCAACACGGCCTGATCCTACTGTACGTCCACCCTCACGGATAGCGAAGGTAAGACCCTGCTCCATAGCGATGGGATGAATCAGCTCGATAGTCATCTCAACGTTGTCGCCAGGCATGCACATCTCTGTTCCTTCGGGAAGAGAGATAACGCCGGTTACGTCAGTTGTTCTGAAGTAGAACTGAGGACGATAATTGTTGAAGAACGGTGTATGACGTCCACCCTCGTCCTTGGTCAGTACGTATACCTGAGCTGTAAACTTGGTATGGCACTTAATGGAACCGGGTTTGCAGAGAACCTGTCCTCTTTCGATTTCCTCTCTCTTGATACCACGAAGCAGAGCACCGATGTTATCACCAGCCTGAGCCTCATCCAGAAGCTTACGGAACATCTCGATACCTGTTACAGTAGTCTTTCTGATGTCTTCTTTGATACCAACGATCTCAACTTCCTCATTCAGATGAAGAACACCACGCTCTACTCTACCAGTAGCAACAGTACCACGGCCTGTGATGGTGAATACATCCTCTACAGGCATCAGGAACGGCTGGTCTGTAGCACGCTGCGGATCCGGAATCCATGAGTCAACAGCATCCATCAGCTCCATGATCTTGTCGCCCCACTCGCTGCTGGGATCTTCCAGAGCTTTCAGAGCGG
>DVGK01000159.1 GCA_018712785.1 Candidatus Choladousia intestinavium
AATTGAGCAGAGAAGATTTTGACGCAATTCCGTTTATAAATGCAGACGGTTATCATAATAAAACGATAGCGTATTCCATTTGGCATATTTTCCGTATTGAAGATATAGTTGCGCACACATTGATAAGTAAAGACGAGCAAGTGTTTTTTTCGGGCCATTATCAAGAACGTATCCACTCACCTATAATCGCAACAGGAAATGAACTTGTAAAAGAGCAGATCGCAGACTTTTCAAAACAACTTAATCTGAAAGAACTTTATTCATATATTTTTGAGGTAAAGGATAGCACTGAGAAAATAATTGATCGTTTATCCTATGATGAATTAAAAAAGAAAATATTAGAAGAAAGAAAAGAAGATTTAAAATCATTGAATGTTGTAAGCGACGATAAGAATGCAAGTTGGCTTATTGATTATTGGTTCGGGAAAAACATCCGGGGGCTGATACAAATGCCATTTTCAAGACATTGGATTATGCACATAGAAGCAAGTTTGCGTATAAAAAATAAGATACATCCATAAGTGCGAATCCCAAAGACAGTCTTCCGAAAAAAAGGCAGTGTCCATTATTTTTCGAGATTAGGGTTAAATTCTGATTCTTCGATATAAAATGTTCGATAAAGATGAAACATTTATCACGCTTTTAAGTGGGGGATACAGCCCTGAATTTCAGGGAGGGAGGCGGCGGCTCTATGGAAAACGGCCATGGAGGGGCCGGAACGGTGCCGGGCAGAAGAAAAGCTCTGACACCTTATAGTAAATCTCATAGTAGATCGTCCTGCTGGCTTTCCTCCAGCGGATACGGATTTTGTTATAGCCGAGGTCCTGATATTTTTTAAAGTGAACTTTTCTGAGTTTGCCGCTGCAGTAGCAGTTGCAGCAATAGCGCAGAACAGCGTGGGATTTGGCCGGGAAATGGCAATGCCAGGAGCCTGCAGTGATTGTGTAAGAATGGCGCTGAGCGGCGAGGCATTTGGCAGCGAAGGGCATGCTGAAAAAAGTCAGAGCCAGACTAATGAAGAAGAATCTTGACGATTACACAAATATATGACATAATGACCATATACTGACATGTCATAATGGAGGGGCGAAGATGGCGCAGAAAATTATTCAGGGAAGTGAAACACTTGGAAGACAAATCAAATCCAGGCGGAATGAGCTGGGGCTAACTATTGAAGAGGCAGCTGCACGGGCAAATGTGGGGACAAAGACATGGTGCCGGTATGAGGCAGGCGAATCGATTCGCTGGGATAAGGGGAAAGGGATCTGCAGAGCCCTGAACTGGTATGCTTTTCCCGAACAGCAGGAAGAGGAACAGGAGGGGCTCTCAATCCAGGAATATAAGGATCATGAGGCATGGTCTGTATTTCTGGAAGAAGGATTTGGAGAGAGGGCTGCTCTGTCGTTTGCCGTCGGCAGCGATATTTTGCTGGATCATATTAGTGAGGATATGGAAGAACTTGTTTCCATGTCTTCCGGAACGCATATTGGACAGTTGAGTACATCGTGGCTGTACGGAACGCTGCCTGAGCAGTTTTTGACATATTATGATTTTGAGTTTCTGTATCATTTAAAATGTACCTTGTATGAACTTCGGCGGCGCGCAAAGGGGGGAGACTCTATGACGGCCCACAGTGTTTTGGAAGAGCTGGTCCTTTACCTTTGCAGCCAGGAGGGTGATGTTTTTATTGAACTTTGTTCCGGAAACGCTGAATTTGAAGAGGGAGAAGAGAGCAGTGGGGAAGATTGGGTATTTGATCTGTTTGATGATATGGATCTCATCACTTTTTTATATTCGGATCTGTACCTGGAGGAGGATCACCCGTATCATTTTTCCCACTGGAGCCAACAGCAGTTTTACATGAATCCTGAAGCGTAGGCAGGTGTGATATGGATTTGGGATAAGCCTGAAAGGGAGAACGTATGAAAAAAGATATGAATAGTGATAGGAGTGAAGACGCCAGAGTATCCTGGCGGGAGCTTTACAGCTATTGGAATTTGGCAATAAAAAAATTTCCCCAGCTTGGCAGTGAGACTGGCTGCCTGAAGGTTGATATTACGGAGCCGAAATTCGGCCCCATCTATTACTTTAACTGGGTTCCCAAAGCGGAGACCCAAAAGGCAGTCCAAGCGGATATAAAGCAGCTGGCGTCCGGATGGCCGGAAATCGGCGACTCCTGGAGCAAAGGTACCATAAGAACAGCCGGCTTATTAGCAAGCTGTGAAACGAAGGAGGAGACCGCTGCAGTATGGCTTTCTGCTTTTGTTTTGTCTCTGCTCCGTAAAGGAAAACATTGGAATACTACAAAGCGAAATGCCGCCGATATTGAGCAGGAAGCCCATATTCTTCTGGCAGGAAAGCACGGCTATTGGCATGCCAGCTCCAAAGAATTTTTTCCGCAGTTTTATATCCCGGAGAAATTGTTTTGGGAGAGTCAGGAGCTGTCCGTCTCCACACTCGTTGAACTGGCCGCTCTTAACGCCGCGCTGGTAAGCGCGAACTTTGTACCCGTTGAATACAAGCTGGTATGACACGCTGCCAGGGGCAGGAGATTGTACCTGGGCCATGCTCTGCGTCAACGGAGCGCAGCCTTATTCCGCAGGCAATGAGAAAGGCGACATGAGAGAGGGGATACCATTTATGCCTCCTTCAGTCAGGACTACAGGGGCTGTGTACATCCACGGCATGGCATCCCTTATTACGGTTCCAAGCAGGGGGCCAAATCCCGTTGCTAAAGCCAACTGTGCCCCCAAGCCGGCGGCTAAATCCCGTTGGCAAAGCCAGCCGTGCCCCCAAGCATCGGCAAATCCCGTCGGCAAAGTCAGCCGCAGCCCCAAGCTGGCGGCTAAATCCCATCGCCAAAGTCTGTCTCGGCCCTCAGCCGGGCTTTTGACCGCATTGTCTGAATATGGAGGAAACAGGCCGGGTGCCGAGATTTCTACTGCCCTCTGCTATGTTAAATCTTTCTGCTTCAAGGTTAGGATGGTATGAAAAGTACCTGAAGGATGATCATACTACATCTGCAGATTCCACCGCATGATCCATTTTCCTTTCGCCGGAATCCCTTCAGTAGCAGACTGACAGCACGGAGACAAATTGGCGTTTTCCGTCCTTTGTATTGTAATCCCCCGATTCATCGTTTATACTACGCTTATGAGCTTAAAACGGAGGGGTATGAAGGATGCAGGTCACTGAAAAACTTACGAGACCGCTGACAGAGGCGAAATACTTAAATACGGATAATGCAGACCGGTACAGGAGCATTATGCGTATTTTTTATGAGAATTATGAAAAGCTCAGATACTGGATGTATCAGGAGGAGGTCTATGAGGAAATGACTGCGGACCCGTATTTTGCGGATTACCGTATGGAGCAGTGTCAGCAGGATCTCGCGATGCTGACGGAATGGAAGAATCTGAATACAATTCAGGATACACGCAGAGTGTCCTCAATTGAGGAATTTAAAAATAAAAAGTTCCGCTATCAGATGTCAGAGTACAGTGTGGAAATTGAACGTCTGGTGATCCGCCTGGAAAATCTGTTTGTAGAAGGAGCCTCTCTGGAGCCTACGCTGCTGGAACGTATCCGGCTGAACGTAGAGAGGTTTCCGAAGATGGGCAAAGAAGACCCAAACGCGGTCTATAGCTGGTGGAATGATCTGAATAATGATTTCATCCGGCTGAATCAGAATTATCAGGATTATATCCGGGATTTGAACAGCGTGAAGGCGGAGGAGATGATGCGTACGAAGGAGTTCCTTGTATTTAAAGACAAGCTTGTGGAGTATCTGCGGAACTTTATCAAGGGACTTCAGAAAAATGTGGGCGTGATTGAAGAGATACTGCGGCTCCTTGAATCGGAGACTTTGCGGCAGGTTCTGGACAAGGTAAATGATTATGAAATGTCGATTCCCAGGATGGACGTGGAAGTTTCAAGAGAGATGATTGAGGAAAAGACATGGGGGCGGTTTGAGAGCATTCGGAACTGGTTCGTAGCGGGAGAAGGCCGTGAGAATGAAGCGGGGCGCCTTTTTGACGCCACGAATGAGATTATACGCAGAATCACGCGGTATGCCGCGCAGCTCAGCGAAAGAAACGCGTTGGGGGCAAACCGGCGGGAAGAGTACAGAAAGGTAGCGGAGATCTTTCTGAGGTGCCAGGATATGGACGAGGCAAACCGGATGTCCGCCATGGTGTTCGGGCTGGAACGGCCTTTTCATTTGGGGGCGGCCGCGGAACGGGTGACCGACAGTATGAACCAGAGTGTATATGAGGAGCCGGCCGCGGAACTGACGCTGCGGCCAAGGGTCAGAAACTACCGTGAGAAATCAGGGCGCACCTCCATCCGGGATTTGGCGGAACAAAAGGTGCAGGCAAAAAAGAAGGCTGTAGAACAGATGAAACAGGACTGGAAGCGGATCGGAGAACTGGAATCCGAGGGAAGGATTGACTTCTCTCGGCTTCCGGTGATTGAACCAAGAGTCAGAGAGATCCTGCTGAAGTGGCTTTCTGACGCTTTGGAGAATTGGGACTATACGGCAAGAACAGAGGACGGGCGAGTCTTTTCGCTGGATATGACCTATGCGGATGAGCGGTGCGTGGTGCGGTGTGAGGACGGAAACTTTACAATGCCGAAGCTTAGCATCGTATTTCAGGAGGAATTAGTGTGAAAGAATTGGAGACGCTGTTTGGCCGCCGGTGGGTTCTGAAATCCGAAGACCGGGAGCTTTATTACAGGATTCGGGACTCCATCGGAGAAATTCGAAAATTTGCCACGGAAAAGCTGGGGTGTCAGGTGATCGAAAATGCTCTGCTTGTAAAAATGGAAAAGATTCCGGCGCTTCCGGAGCCGTTTATGGGAATCCACGTTTTCACATCCAAAGAGGAATACGCGCTTCTGTGTATACTTCTGATGTTTCTCGAGGATCGGGATGCCGGTGAGCAGTTTATCCTGTCCCAGCTTACGGAGTATATCGCGTCAAATATGCCGGGGGAAGGCGTGGACTGGACGCTTTATACCAACCGGAGACGGCTGGTAAAGGTATTGCGGTATGCGGCGGACCAGGGGCTTATACGGGTAACGGACGGAAGAGACGACGCGTTTATGGAGCAGGAGGATGGGGAGGTTCTGTACGAAAACACAGGAGCTTCCAGATATTTTATGCGCAGCTTCAGTCGGGATATTATGGAGTACAGCCGCCCGCAGGATTTTCAGGAGAGCGACTGGTTCGCCGTGGATGAAGACCGGGGCATTGCCAGAAGACACCGGGTATACAGACGCCTCCTCTTTTCTGTAGGTATGTACCGGGGAGAAGGGGCGGACGAGGATTTTGAATATCTGAAATATTATGGCAGAAGGCTGGCGGACGATCTTGAGCAGAATTTTCACTGCCAGCTTCACATTCACAGAGGCAGCGCTTTTTTTATGCAGGAAGAAGACTGTAGAATCGGGGAGACGTTTCCAGGCAATACGGGAATGTCCGATATCCTGCTGCTGTGCTGCAGGAAGATACGGGAGAAGATAGAAAGCGGGGACTGGGAGCTGCGCAAAGACGATACGGCTCTGGTGCAGACAGTGGAATTTGAGCGTATGATCCGGCAGGTGAAAGAGGAGTATGGAGCTGGATTTATCAAGGGATACCGGACCATGCCGGAGGGAGAATTCATCCGTGAAGTGGAAAATGAGATGGAGCGATGGATGATGATCCGCGCGGACGCGCAGGAGCAGACCGTAATCATCTGTCCGGCTGCAGGAAAACTGAAGGGTCACTATCCGGAGGACTTTATGGCCAGACAGAAAGAAAAGGATGGAGAAGAACAGAGCGTTTTCGGGAAGCAGGGAAAAAGCCGAAGAAAACCAAGGACAGAGGAGAAGCAGAAAGATGAACAGCAGATGGCAGGCCAGCAGAATCGGATTGATTAATTTCTGGTATTATGATGAGCAGGAGTTTTCCTTTGTAAAAGGACGAATGCTTTTGAGAGGCTCCAACGGATCAGGAAAATCTGTTACCATGCAGAGCGTTATTCCCCTTTTGCTGGATGGAAATATGAGTCCGGAACGATTGGACCCTTTTGGCTCCAGGGACAGAAAGATGAGCAGTTATCTTTTAGAGGAGGATGACCAGCGGGATGAGCGAACCGGATATCTGTATCTGGAATTTAAGCGGCAGGAGAGCGATACTTGGCTGACCGTGGGCATGGGGATCCGCGCCCGGAGGGGGAAACCTCTGGATAAGTGGTATTTCAGCCTGACAGACGGACGGAGAGTGGGAAAGGATTTTCTGCTTTACAGGAATATGGGGGAAAAGGTAACCCTTTCCAAAAAGGAGCTTGAGAATCGGATTGCCGGCGGCGGACAGGTGTTTGAACGTCAGACAGACTACATGGAATACGTCAACCGGCAGGTCTTCGGCTTTGAAACGATGGAAGAGTATAAGGAAATGGTGGACCTCCTGATTCAGCTGCGCACGCCGAAGCTGTCGAAGGACTTTAAGCCTTCTGTGGTCAACGATATTCTGAGTGATTCGCTTCAGCCCCTGTCGGATGAGGATCTGCGTCCTATGTCTGAAGCCATTGAAAATATGGATACGCTGAACCTGAATCTGAAGGCAAGGGAGACGGAGTATCAGGCGGCGAAAAAGATTCAGAGAGTATTGGAGCGCTACAATAAGCTTATCCTGTTTGAAAAGGCGGAACGGTGCTGCGAAAACCGAAAAAAGCTCTCAGAAGCTGAGCAGGAGGCCAAGGTACAGGCTGAAGAAATTCAGAAAAGCCGGGAGCGCGTGTCGGAGCTGGAACGGGAGCTGGAAGGGCTAAGCGCGCGTAAAGAAGCTATGGAAAAAGAGCGGGAATCTCTGAGCGGAAGCGATGCGGCAGCGTTGAAAGGCCGGGAAGTAGATCTGGCTGAACGGATCGGAAAAAGAGAGAAAATGCTGGAGGATAAAAAACGTCAGCTTGCCGCGAAGCAGGAACAATATGTAGAAATAGAAAGCAAAAAGAAAGCGGACGAGGACCGGGCCTATGAAAAGGAGCGGGAGCTGGAGGCTTTCCTCACGGAAATGCAGGCGGAAGCGGAGGAGATGTCCTTTGACGAGCATGATTTTTTTCAGTCGGAGTTGAAGGAAAACATTTATTCTATGTTTTCATGGGAACCTCATGAGGGACAGTTCAAAAAGGAAAAAGAGGAAATCGGCCGCGGCCTGGAGCTTCTGAGAGAGGCAGGACTGCGTCAGAGAGAGGCAGACGAACTGCTGAAAAAGCGGGAACGGCAGCAGAGGGACACAGACGCGGCCCAGCGCCGGGCAGCGGAGCTGGAATCCATGCTGGTTCAGGTGGAAAATGAATGGAAGGAAGCGCTGTATAGCTGGAACGGGCAGAACCAGGAGCTGAAATTTACTCCGGAACAGATGAGAGAAATGGCCCGGTTTGCAGATGAATACGGCGAAAGGTCAGACTTTGCCAGAGTACGTCAGACTGCGGCAGATCTTTGGATAGAGAGAAAAGGGGAAATAAGCGGAAGGATCCGGAACAGGCAGGAAGAGCTGCGGCAGCTGCAGGAAACTCACAGGGAGATCGCGGAAGAGCTTGCCCAGTGGGAGAACCGCCGTGAGCCGGAGCCGGCCAGAAGCCAGGCGGCGCAAAAAAACAGAGAACGCCTTAAGAAGATGGGGATTCCGTGGCAGGAGTTTTATAAGACTGTGGAATTCGGCAAAGGGCTGACACAGGAAGAGTGCGGCCTTCTGGAAGAAGCGCTTCTGGAGATGGGAATTCTGGATGCTCTCGTAATCGATGAACAGTACCGGGAACAGGTGCTTAAAGCGGATCCGGGCTGCGCAGACCGATATCTGTTCGTAGAGCCTCATTATGCGGAACACAGCCTGCTGGATGTGTTGGATCTGAATGATTCTATAAACGATCTCTTTTTTAATCAGAGAATTACAGGGATACTGGGGAATATTGTCTTCTGCGGAAAAGAGACTGCAGACACCGAAGCCTCTGGGTCCGAAGCGCAGAAGGGGCCGGGGGAGAAGGCAAACCGCGTGACAGGGAAGCTTGGTTCCTCTATGACGGCAGTATACCCGGACGGTTCCTATCAGATCGGCGTGCTTAAGGGAACTGTGTCCGGGGAACATGAAGCCGGTTTTATCGGCGCCCGGGCAAGGGAAAGGAACCGGCAGGCGAAGATTGCTTCCTGCCGGGAACTGCTGGCTGAGAATGAACAGCGGCAGAAAGAACTGGAGGGAGAACTGACTGTCCTTAAGCAGCGCGAAACACGTCTGGACGAGGAGTATGAGAAACTGCCGGGAGATGAAGATATGCGCGAGGCCTGGAACATGCTTTCAGAGGCAGCGCGGATTGTGGAGCGTATGCGGGCGGAAGGCGAAAGACTGGAGCAGGAGCTTGTGCGGGTGGGAGGACTCTTAAAAGAACTGAAGCGGCAGGCAGGGGAGATAGCCGGCAAGCTTTATCTGACTTGCAGTTTGGATGCCTTTTTAAGAGCGGACGCGGCCGCGTCGGATTACGGACAGAATTTATCCAGGCTGAAAGCCGGCCATGAATTGTTCCTTCAGATCCATGCGCACCTGGAAGAACTGGAGGAACGCCGGGAAATCCTGGATGAAGAGATGGACGAGATCCGCTATGAGGAAGGAAGCGTACATCGTGAGCTTCAGAGGGAACAGGAGGAATACCGGTCTGTTTTAAGACAGCTGGAATTGACGAACTATGAACAGATCCGGCAGCAGCTGGATGCCTGTATAAAATGGCTGAACCAGTATCCTCACCGGCTTGAGACATGCGTGTCGGAAAAAACGCAGAAGAAAGAACGGATCCGCATGCTGTCAGAGCAGGCAGCGCGGAATGAGGAAAGAATTCTGGAACTCCGGCACAGAGAGGAATATCTGGAGAGATGCTTTGCAGCGGAAGCAAATTTAAATTACGTAAAGATCTCGCAGGAGTTCTCTGAAGCTGCGGAAAACACAGCAGAAATCTCCGTAAATGCGGAAAAAGCGCCGGGAGTTGAGAAGAATAGCTCTGCCGCGGCAGAACAGATCAGAAACGATCTTGCGCCGGAATGCAAAGATATGGATAAGGATCAGATTATCCGCAGTTTGAATCAGGTCTATTTTGAAAATCGAAGTTTTCTGACCGATTATCAGATTATGCAGACGGAACTTTTTGAAGAATTGGACCGGGAAGCGCTGCCGGGGGCTCCGTCGGCGAAGCGGCTGGATATCGCGGCTCGCTATCAGGGCGTGCGGATTGTGTTCCTGCGCCTGCCCGGTTATCTGGAGACAGAAATCCAGGAACTGAAAGATCTGATTAAGGCCGGAGACAGAGAGCTTTTTGAGGACATTCTTGCGAATACCGTGAGTCGGAAAATACGGGGAAAGATCAATGCATCAAATGCCTGGGTCGAGAAGATGAATTCTCTGATGGGCAGCATGAATACCTCCAGCGGCCTGAAGCTGAACCTGCGGTGGCGCAGCCGTACGGCAGAGACAGAGGAACAGCTTGATACAAAAGAACTTGTAGAGCTTCTGAAAAAGGATTACCGCCTTATGCGGGAGGACGAAGCCGGGAAGCTGTCCGCCCATTTCAGGTCGAAAGTAGAAGAGGCAAGACGCCATGCCAGAGACAGCGGCGGCATGATCTCCTTTTACCAGGTTATGAAGGAAACTCTGGATTACCGGAAATGGTTTGAATTCCAGCTTTTTTACCAGAAAGAGGGAGAGCGGGTCAGGGAACTGACCAACAGTGTATTCGGAACCTTTAGCGGGGGCGAGAAAGCTATGGCTATGTATGTGCCTCTCTTTTCGGCTGTTGTGGCAAAGTATCAGGGCGGCCGGCCGGACGCACCGCGGCTCATTTCTCTGGATGAGGCCTTTGCAGGCGTGGATAACCGGAATATCCGCGATATGTTCCGGCTGATGAGAGAATTTCAGTTTGATTTTATTATCAATTCCCAGGTGCTGTGGGGCGACTGCGATACATTGGATGCGCTGGCAATTTATCAGCTTCTGCGCCCGGAGAATGCGAAATTCGTCACAGTTATGCCGTATCTTTGGAACGGCCATGCGCGGATTATGCTGGAGGACGAGTCAGAGATGGAAAAACGCGCGGCGGAAGGAGAGGGCGGCCATGGATGATAGACTGAGAGGGGAGTGCCTGGAATATTTCCGGAATCGTCCGGTCTTCGGGAAAATTCTGCGAGGCTTTCGGGAAAAGTATCTTTCTTACGGGAATTTCGTCGGTACAGTCACAGTCAAAAAACTGACAGAATCTGAGAGAGAAGATCTGGAAGGATTTTTACAGCGCAATTACCATGGAAAAAAATCCGCCGCTGTATCAGCGGAAGGTTTCGAGAAAGCGCTGGCTGAGAGCCGGTTTGCAGGAATCAGCGGGAAGGAAGTTCTGGAGCTGTATTTTCAGGAGACACTGGAAGGAAAAAAGGAGCAGAGACAGAAGGAAAACAGGAAATGGGCCAGGCTGCTGGATAAGGTTAAGGAAGGGGCGGGAACGCTGGCCGGGCTGTGGGTCGATGAGCTGAAAGACAGTGAATCCACCTATATAAAAAAACGCTTTCGGGAAGCCGGACAAAATTATGAAGAGGCAGAACGTCTTCTATCGCTGGGGGTACGGATCCTGGATGGCCTCGCAGAGAAAAATACCTCCGGGTCAGCCGTATATCTGGCGGTGTTTGCGGCCGAGGTCACCGGAAATCCCCATGCTTTCGACGACGGTACGAAGGATGGAAAATATCTGGAAATGCTGGTGAAATGGTATTTACAGAAAGTGGGAGGAGAAATCGCCCCGGAAGAAGACAGGGATAAAAAGGACGGCGTATTTCCTGCCTTTCGGAAACAGAGCTTATACCTGCAGGCGGGGATTCTGCGGGATGATGTTTCCAATTATGCCATGGCGGCGGGGATCCGCGCTGAAGATCAATATGGGAAATTTCATATGGGGATGGAGGGATTTCTGGAAGAAGGCGATCCGGTTCAGATTCCGCTGTCTGTGATCGCAGGCTGGAAATCTGCCGTATGTCCCGGCGGCAGAATTTACATTGTGGAAAATCCCTCTGTCTATGCGGTTCTGTGCGGTAAATGGAACCGCAGCTGCGGACTGATGTGCATGAACGGACAGCCGAGGTTCAGCTCCCTTCTTTTGCTTGATTTACTGGCTAAGGCCGGGACAGAAGCCTGGTATGCAGGGGATATTGATCCGGAGGGCCTTCTGATCGCGCAGAAGCTGAAGCAGTACTACCGGGGCAGCTTTCATTTCTGGCATATGTTCCCCGAAGACTATGAACGGTGCGTGTCAGAGGAAACAATATCCCCAAGGCGTCTTAGAATGCTGGAGCATGTCACAGACCCGGAGTTTCGGGAAACCGCTAAAGCTCTGCAAGGTAAGGAAAAAGCCGGTTATCAGGAAAATATGGTGCAGGTGTACATGGAGATTTTTTAGATTATGCGTATGATACAGAAGTTTTTTATAAGATACGATGCCGCACAGGAGAAACCATTATGAAAACCTTCAACACACTGGATTACTACGACAGGCATGCCAAAGCGTTTTATGAAAGCACCGTTCATGTGGAATTTGGCGCTACGCAGCGGCGTTTTTTATCAAAGCTTCAGAAAGGAGCGCATATTCTGGATTTTGGATGCGGCTCCGGGAGAGATACAAAATATTTTATAGAGCAGGGGTATAAGGTGGAGGCTGTGGATGGATCCCAAGAGATGTGCAGACTTGCCGGCGCGTATGCGGGAGTAGAAGTCCGTCATATGCTGTTTCAGGAGCTGGCGGAAAGAAATCGGTATGACGCCATATGGGCCTGTTCATCCATCCTTCACCTTCCCCTGGATGAGCTTGCGGATGTTATGGAGAAAATGAGGGATGCCCTGAAAGCACAGGGAATTATTTATACATCTTTCAAATATGGAACTTTTTCCGGTGAGCGGAATGGACGCTATTTTACGGATATGACAGAAATAACCTTCGGGAGGTTTTTGGAGAAAATCCCCTGTCTGGAGACAGAAGAAGAGTGGCTGACCTCGGACGTCCGGCCGGGGAGAGGGGAGGAAAAATGGCTCAATCTGATTTTGCGGAAGAAAGAGGAGCCATAACCTTTCCGAAATGGACAGACTGGTAAAGATAAGAAGAGGATTATTACTATGAAACACAACCTTCCGGGTAGCCAAAAAAGCGCAGACTGCCCCTATCAAACTAAAAAAGGCTGATTTAAAACTTAACTGGCAGGCCTATGCGGCAACTACTGGAGCCTCCCAGCCAAGCGCTTTTAACTTTTTAAGGTACGCATTGATCTTGCGTTCTTTATTGAACTGATTGTAATACTCTGCTCCCAGATCCTTGAAAATAACACCATCCTTAAGGATATGGTATATTGCAATGAGCATGGAATGAGCCACTGCCACATAGGCACGCTTTGGTCCACGATGGGTACGGATTCTCATATATTGGGCATAAAAGTAAGATTTCTTATTTTTTACAGCTGCATGCGCACAGGTAATCAATGTTGTCCGCAAGAGAACGTTTCCTTTTCTGGTTTTACCAGACTTACGTTTTTTTGCACTTTCATTGTCACCTGGGCACAATCCTGCCCAGGAAGAAATGTGCTTATCTGTGGGGAAACGTTCCATGTCTGTACCAATGACGGAAATGATCGCTTGCGCACTGGTATTGCCTATGCCGGTCACATCCTGAATCGCCTGCGAAGCCTGCTTTTCTTCCGGCTTCATAAAGTTGTCAATTTCATCGTCCAGGTTTTTGATATGCTCATTCAGTTCATCCAAATGGGCAAGAAGCTCTTTCATCATCCTGCGCTGGAGCGGAGACATCACGCCATTCAGGTCATCGATGATCTGCTCCTTTGGGGCTTTGAGGTTATGGGCAATGACTTTCTGCTCATACATCTCATTATATTTTGCCTCGTCAAAGGCTTCCCCGGTAAGGAGATATTCCAGGATACTGCGGGCACTTTTGCCATTGATATCTGATACGGTTCCAGACAACTTGATATTGGCACCTTCCAGCATTTTCTGGAGGCGGTTCAACTCCCTGGTACGCTCACCCACAAGGCTTTTGCGATAGCGGACTAATTCTCTTAGTTCCCGCTGATCCTTGCCAGGAATGTAACTGGGCTGGAGCAATCCATGCTGAAGAAGGTCTGCGATCCATTCTGCATCCTTTACATCCGTTTTTCGTCCGGGAACGGCTTTCATATGGCGTGCGTTGACCACCATAGCGTTCAGGTCAGAAGATTCAAGGATGTTATACAGAGGTTTCCAATAAGAGGCCGTGCTCTCCATGGCGACCATTTCACAGCCGCCTTCTTTGAGCCAGTCGGCCAATGTAAGAAGTTCTCTGGTTGTTGCGCCAAACTCACGTACTTCCTGCTTTCTGCCGCATTGGAAGCAGGCAACGATAAGTTTTTTGTGTACATCAATACCACAACATTTGTCGTAAATTTTATCCATCACTGGTACCTCCAAGGTAAAATCTACGGCACGGTACTCTGGCTCTTATCATTTTACTATACGTCCTTTTGCCTGTGAAAAGGCTGGACAGGTGGTGGTGCAAATGAGAGTACCTAAAATCAGTTTAACAAGCGGGCTGCTGGCCCAAAATAAACACGATCTTTGCCGTTATACTAAGTATAAATATCGGCACAAATAAATTCAATACCCCACAGCCTTCGCAGTTTCATTTATGGTGGTGCCAAGTGTGCGGGCATGGGGGTTTAACAAGGAAGCTGTCTACAAGGCTCTGGCCCGCAAAGGAGAGACCCTGAAGCATCTGTGGCAGAAATACAATGCCGTAGGTGTCGTAGATGGAAAGAAGCCAATGAGCTATCGCCAGTACTGCAGGCGTTACAGCGAATGGGCTGATTCCAAACAGCTGACCTTCCACATCCAGCGTTATCCCGGTGTCAATCTCGAGCTGGACTATGCGGGGAAGCAGCTCTATCTGCATAACCGCCGGAACCCGGATGAGACCACAAAGGTCATGATCTTTATCGCTGCCCTCACCTACAGTGATTATTTTTACGCTGAAGGAATGACCGAA
>DVGK01000160.1 GCA_018712785.1 Candidatus Choladousia intestinavium
AAAGGACAGTACGAGAGAAGCATACAATCCGGCCGACAGTATAGAAAAGACCAGCAGTGCAGAAAAGAACGGAAGCATAGAAGAAGCTGGCAGGGTGAAAGCGGCTGGAAGTATAAAAAAGTCCGGATACCGGTCAGGCGGGGATGATGGCGGTGAAGAAAGAGAAAGAATCCGGGAGATAAAGAGCAACTCCTTTTGGAAGGGCGTGCTGACAGGAAGTCTCTGTATGCTTGCATTCTGCGGAATTTATCTGGTAATACTGGTGCGGCTGTCAGATACAGGAGGCGGCCTGGAGGAAAGCCGGGGGGCGGAGGTTCTCACGGAAAGCGGGACATTGGATAAGCTTGCGGAAGTGGGAAGCCTGATCGACTCTTTTTATCTGGGAGATCTGGACAGTGAGGAATTGTCCGCCTCTCTTTTCAGAGGAGTCGCCGCGGGACTGGAGGATGTCTATGCTAGGTATTATACGGAAGAAGAGCTGAATACAGTTCTGGATGAGACCCAGGGAGCCTATTATGGCATCGGAGCTACCTTAATCCAGAATATGGAGACGGGAGAGATACGGGCGACTCAGATTTATGAAGGCAGTCCTGCCCAGAAGGCCGGTCTGCAGCCGGGAGATGTACTTCTGGCCTGCGGCGGAGAGGATCTTCAGAGTATGGAGCTTTCGGATGCCGTGGCATGTATAAAAGCCCAGGAGGGGGAATTTGAGCTTATCGTTTACAGAGAAGAGACGGAGGAAGAGCTCACTCTTACGATTCAGTGTGAAGAGGTGGAGAAGACCACGGTTCATATCAGGATGCTTGGCGGAACCGTCGGTTATATGGAAATTCTTGAGTTTGATCAGGTTACAGTGGAGCAGTTTCGCAGTGGTCTGTCAGAGCTGAAGGAGCAGGGGATGGAGAAGCTGATCGTAGACCTGCGGGGAAATCCCGGAGGGTTGCTGGACAGCGTCTGCGAGATTATGGATGATCTGCTTCCGGAAGGATTGATCGTGTATACGGAAGACAAAAGCGGAAACCGCGTGGAATATAATTCAGAAGAAGGACAGCTCTTTGACGGGGAGCTGGCGGTTCTGGTGGATCAGGACACGGCCAGCGCGGCAGAGATTTTTGCCGGGGCGGTCCAGGATCATGAGATCGGAACGATCATCGGCACACAGACCTACGGAAAGGGCCTTGTGCAGAAAACGTACACCCTCTCAGATGGTTCCGGAATTAAATTTACCACTGAAAATTATTTCACGCCTCTTGGAAACAATATAAACGGAACCGGGATCACCCCGGATATTGTCCTTGAGGAAGAGTCGGAGGAGGAGACGGAAGAACAGACAGAGGAAATACAGGCAGAAGAGACAGAGAGGGCAGAAGAGGAGCCGGACGCTGCTTTGGACGCGGCATTGGCGCTTTTTGGAGAGTAGCGGAGCTGTAGGGGGGAGATGGCTGAATGCCAAAAGCTTTGCGGAGGGAAGATAAATGGATCAGAGAATGATTTTTTATGAACGCCTGGGCGAGCTGAAAAGTCTTGCGGAAGAGTATGAGAATGTGCTCTCCAAAGAACAGGTGAGAGAATTCTTTTCCGGGACCCCGCTGGAAGAGGAGCACTTTGAACTGATTTTTCAATATCTGGAACAGCAGAAAATAAGGGTAGCGGAAAGCAGACAGGAGGCGGAGAGAATCCGTCAGGAACAGGAAGCAGGCAGCAAAAGCCTTAGACTCTATCTGGAAGAGCTGGAGAAGCTGGACGAAGGAGGGGAGGGACCCTCAGGAGAAGTGTTTGCCAGAGCCGTCCTTAGAGATGAGGATGCCAGAAAAGAGCTGATCGACTGGTACCTGCCCTTCATCTGCAGACTTGCCGGAGAAAACGAAAGCCCCGAGATCCCTGCTGAGGATTTGATCCAGGAGGGGAATCTGGGACTTCTGACAGCTCTTGACGAGCTGGAGGAGCTGGAAAGCGCGGCGGCTTATCAGGCCTTTCTTTTAAACAAAATCAGCCGGGCTATGGAGCAGGCTCTCTTATGGGATAAGAAAGAAAAAGAATTCGGAGAAAAGCTTGCCGGCCGTGCGGAGCGTCTGCACCAGGCTGCCAGAAATCTGGAAGAAGAGCTGGAACATAAAGTATCTGCGGAGGAATTGTCTGCTTTCCTGGATATACCTCTGGAGGAGATTCAGGATCTTATGCGGATGTCTGCCGACCAGATCGGGATGAAAGAAGATAAATAAGCGAGGAGGCAAAAAATGAAAAAAACAAAAATCATTTGTACTATGGGACCCAACGCAGATAACCGGAATACGCTGATGGAGCTGGCTCTGAACGGGATGGATATTGCCAGATTTAACTTTTCTCACGGAAGCCATGAAGAGCAGAAGGGAAGAATGGATCTTTTAAAGAGCGTCCGGGAGGAAGTGAAAAAACCTATCGCCATTCTTTTGGATACAAAGGGGCCGGAGATCCGCACAGGACTTCTGGCAAACGGCGGGAAGGTTATGCTTCGGGAAGGGGAGAGCTTTATCCTTACCTCCGAAGAAATTCTGGGAGACGAGACAAGGGTAAGCCAGAGTTATCCCGACCTGGCCAGGGATGTGAAGCCGGGGGACAGAATTCTCATCGACGATGGCCTCATCGGTCTTACGGTGGAGGAGATCCGCGGCAGCGAGATCGTCTGTAAGATTTTAAACGGCGGGGAGCTGGGACAGAGGAAAGGCATTAATGTACCGAATGTAAGCGTAAAGCTTCCGGCGATCACGGAGAAAGACAAAGAGGATATCATCTTCGGCATTGAGCAGGGAATCGATTTTATCGCGGCTTCCTTTGTGCGGGACGCGGACGCCATCCGGGAGATTAAGCATATTCTGAAAGAACACAATGCCTCTCATATAGATGTAATTGCCAAGATTGAAAACAGCGAGGGAATCAAGAACATAGACAGGATCATTAACGCGGCGGACGGCGTTATGGTAGCCAGAGGCGATATGGGCGTTGAGATTCCAGCCTATGAGGTTCCTCACGTTCAGAAGATCATTGTTAAAAAATGCAATGAAAAATATAAACCGGTCATTATTGCTACACAGATGCTGGATTCCATGATCCGCAATCCCCGTCCTACCCGGGCGGAGGTAACAGACGTGGCCAATGCCATCCGGGAAGGAACGGACGCCATCATGCTGTCCGGGGAAACTGCCATGGGAAAATATCCGGTAGGCGCCCTTAAGATGATGGTTCAGATCGCGGAATCCACAGAACAGTATCTGGACTATGATTCTATGCCCGACTATAAGATGCTCAAAGGAGACGCCAACGTGTCGAATGCCGTAGGGGTGGCGGCGGTAAATACGGCCGCTTATGTTCAGGCAAAGTGCATTGTGACCCCCACCATGTCGGGACAGACGGCCCGCCTCATGTCACATTTCCGTTCCGCGATTCCGATCTATGCTGTGACGCCCAATGACTGGGCCCAGAGAAAGATGCAGCTTTACTGGGGCGTTACGCCACTGAGAGGCTATCAGGAGGACAGCACGGAACACATTATTTCTCATGCCATGTATGTGGTGAAGAGAGAGGAATACGTACAGGTGGGGGATATGGTAGTATTTACAGCAGGGGATCCGGCCACCAATATCGTAAAAGGCAAGGGCGCTATGACCAATATGATGCATGTAATTCAGGCAAAATAGAGGAAGCGGCGAAGCAGAGTAAGATGAGAGAAAGCAGAAAAGGGCTGCCAGGACAGAGAAAGGTTCCAGGCGGCCTTTGCGTATTCATGCCCATAGAAAGCACTATTTGCTGTTCGCGGCCATAGAAAGTTCGTGGAGCGCTCTTTCTGCAGTTTAAAAGGGAAAAACGGAATATAAAATCTTAATAATTTATTTTGGAAAAGCGAAAAGGTTTTCTGTTATAATAAAATACGGGTTTTTCTGTATCCGGTAAAGGGAGTACGGGAGACCAGACAATAAGAAACAAGAATACAGACAGGGGGTACAGAGATGTATAATATACTTGTGTGCGATGATGATAAAGAGATTGTGGACGCCATAGAGATTTATTTAATGCAGGAGGGCTTCCATGTGCTGAAGGCGTACAATGGCCTGGAGGCTTTGGAAATCCTGAAAAAGGAGGAGGTTCACCTGCTGATTCTGGATCTTATGATGCCGGAGATGGATGGAATTCACGCGATTATGAAAATAAGAGAGGAGAGCAGCATTCCCATAATCATCCTCTCCGCTAAGACCCAGGATAATGATAAGGTGCTGGGACTGAATCTGGGAGCGGATGATTATGTGGCCAAGCCCTTCAATCCCCTGGAGCTTATTGCCAGGGTGAAGTCTCAGATCCGCCGGTATACGAATTTTGGAACCATAAAGGACGAACCGGAGGAGAAGGTCTACAGCACCGGGGGTCTGGTGATTAATGACGACAGAAAAGAAGTAACGGTGGACGGGGAACCGGTGAAGCTTACAAGGATCGAATATAATATCCTTCTCTTTCTGGTCCAGAATAAAGGAAAGGTCTTTTCTATCGAGCAGATCTA
The DNA here is from genome assembly GCA_018712785.1 of Candidatus Choladousia intestinavium. GTDB lineage: Bacteria > Bacillota > Clostridia > Lachnospirales > Lachnospiraceae > Choladousia > Choladousia intestinavium. The sequence goes on from DVGK01000160.1 coordinate 4,529, forward strand.
TGAACATATCTGGAAGGAAGAGGCGTACGGCGCGGACAATACAGTAACTGTACATATCCGCCATATCCGGGAAAAGATAGAGATTGATCCCAAGAATCCAAAGTATCTGAAGGTAATCTGGGGAATCGGCTATAAAGTAGAAAAATTATAAGGATTTCACGGAATCCGGGAAAAGGAAGGGATGAAGTGGGACGGCTGATTTATAAAAAATGGGCGAAGGTGCTTCTCATGATTCTGCAGACGGCTGCGGCCTGCCTGCTTGTTTTCAGTGTGATCCGGATCGGCTTCTGGCTGGAGGATTCCCTCAATTTAAATGAACTTTCAAGGGATTATGAGGAGTCAGAGCTCTTTCTTGGCACTGTAAATACAATTATCGAAAATAAAATCCGGGGGCAGCAGAACCTGGAGCTGTTTGAGAAGGACGGCGAGTTCTACGGAAAGAGAGAAATTGACATTCAGTCTTATGGGGAGGACCAGGAGGCTGTACAGGATCTGAATACAACGTACCTTCTGGAGGATCTTCTGAGCTTCTGCGAAGACGGGGGGAGAGAGGCCCTTCACAGCGCTATTTCCCAGGCCCAGGAGGAGGAGCATAGTACTGGGCAGGAGGCGGGAGAACTTCTTTCCGAGCAGGCGTATACACTGGAAACTATTCTGCCGATTACAGGGATTCCTCTTACGGAATGCTCCAGGTGGTATTCGGATTCCGCTTCTTTTCTGTTTCGGATGTACGTGCGGTTGGATGAGGTGTGCCAGGATATCTGGGACAGGTATCAGGAGTATCAGAATGTGCAGGATGAGACCTGGTCGCCGGATGCCCCCAGCAACCTGCGCTACTGCATTGAGAATACGGCCACAGGCAAGCTGTACACGAATATGAATGTGAGCTCCTTCGATGAGGCGGCCTCCGCCCTGGAAGAGGAGGATGGCTTTGTTGCTCTCTATGAAGGAGAGAGAAGCTTTAACATTATGGTGGCAAATCCGGATAATGTCCTGAATGACGCGGCAGCAGACTGGTTTATGACGAACCGCTTTGTGGATACGAATGAAAAGGTGTTTTTGGCAGTAAATCTCTCCTACCCTGTCAGCGACCTGCTGCAGACCCTCGCGGAATACTATTCCGGACGGGAGGGAATTGTATGGACTTCTGTTTTGATAGCGGCAGGGTGTCTGGCTGTCATGGCAGCGGGCTTTATTCTCTCCCTGCTGGGAGCAGGATGGAAGGAGGGAAGGCTGACTCCGGTTTTGCTGCGGATTGACCGGATCCCTACGGAAGTGGCTCTGGGGATTTACATGATCGCGGGTACGATCTTTCTTATTTATTTCTTTTCCATAAAGAGCTGGGGAACCGTGCTGTACGGAATTAACGGTTATCCCTTCGGGGCAGTTCTGGCAGGAAGTTATCTGATATTTTTAAGCGGCTGTCTCAGCCTGGCCAGGCGGATCAAGTGCAGAACCCTCTGGTCAAACAGCGTCTGCCGGATGCTGGTAAAGACATGGCAGCAGGTTCGTTCTGCCAGAATGATTTCAGGACTTGTGCTTCTGGTCTATGTTATATTTTTTGCCCTGAATTTTCTGTTTCTTCTTTGCTTCAGAAGAACCGGCGTACTTCTGGTGCTGATTATGGATATGGCGGTTCTGCTCTATCTTCTCCGGGATATGGTAGGAAAGCAGAGTGTGTGGGAGGGAATCCATCAGATTTCTCAGGGAGACTTGTCCTACAAGATTGACATATCTACTCTGCAGGGAGAGACGTATGAGATGGGAAAAGCCGTAAATGAGATGGGAGACGGCCTGCAGAAGGCGGTGGACGCTATTGTGAAAAATGAACGGCTGAAAGCTGAACTGATCACAAACGTTTCCCATGATATTAAGACGCCGCTTACCTCTATTATTAATTATGTAGATCTCCTGAAACGGGAGAACCTTCCGGGAGAGAGGGCCAACCACTATCTGGAAGTGTTGGATCAGAAATCCCAGCGGCTGCGCCAGCTGACAGAAGATCTGGTGGAGGCAAGCAAAATTAGCTCCGGCAACATAGAGCTGCACATGATGCGGATGCAGTTTCAGAGTATGCTTTCCCAGGCACTTGGAGAATTTGAGGAACGACTGGAGGAGAAGCAGCTTTTGGTAAAGTTGGATTTTCCGAAGGAACCCGTATATATTCAGGCGGACGGCCGCCAGCTCTGGAGAGTGCTGGAAAACCTGCTGGGAAATATTTTTAAATACGCAAAGGAAAATACTTCTGTAGAAGCTGTTCTCACCTGCAGCGGGGGACGGGCGGTTTTTACCTTGAAAAATATTTCCAGAGAAAAGATCACAGTGGAGGCTCAGGAGCTCAGCGGACGTTTTGTCCGGGGAGACAAAAGCCGTACAACAGAAGGGAGCGGACTCGGCCTTTCCATTGCCCAGAGTCTTACAGAACTGATGAACGGGAGCTTCCGACTTCAGGCGGAGGGAGAGGAATTTTCTGCCATTCTGGATTTCCCTGTGGCTGACGCTGAACGAGAACAACCCGAAAACAGCCGGCCTTCCGGTCTCTGAAATGTTACGAAAATGTCTGAAATTTATATGAAATTTCGGGAGAATCCGTTGACAGGAGCGGATTTCGGGGGTAAAGTTTGAAATACAGATGAGGCTGCTCATGCATGGGAATTTGCGGCAGAGCGCGGCTATAAAGGGGAATGAGAGGTAAGTCATATGAAGGAACGGTTTATGCGGTTTATGAGCGGAAGATACGGGGCGGATCAGCTGTCCAGATTTATGCTGGCAGTCTGCTTTTTGTGCCTGCTTCTGAATTTATTTACAGGTACCTATATCCTGTATGTGCTGGCTCTGGCGATTCTGGTGGTATGCTATTTCAGAATGTTTTCCAGAAATCTGGCCAAGCGGGATGCGGAAAACCAGCAGTATCTCCGCCTGAAAGAAAAATTCCTCTCTGTATTTAAGCGGAGCTGGTGGGAGGAGAGAAGGGCGTATCATATTTATAAGTGTCCTTCCTGCGGACAGAAGATCCGAATTCCAAGGGGCAAGGGCAAAATCTGCATTACCTGCCCCAAGTGCAGAAATGAATTTGTGAAGAAGAGTTGATGGGATGTTTGGATATATACGCGTAAATGAACAGGAGCTGAAGATTCGGGAATATACGGCATACCGCAGCTATTACTGCGGATTATGCCGTAATTTGCATGTGCGGTATGGACGTACGGCCCAAATGATGCTAAACTATGATTTGACCTTCCTGGCCATTCTTCACACAGGCTTGTATGAACCTGAGACGGAAAAGGAACGGAAGAGGTGCATCCTCCATCCGGTCAGGAGACATGACAGCGTACAGAATGAGGCTGTGGCTTATGCTGCGGATATGTGTGTGCTTCTCTCCTATCAAAAGCTTCTGGATGACTGGAGGGACGACCGGAAGTATCCTCAGAGGGCGGCTGCCGGAGTTCTGAAGAAAAGCTATAAGAGACTGGAAGAGCAGTATCCGAGACAGGCAGAGGCTATAGAGAAGAATATCCGTCTTCTTTCACAGGCAGAGCAGGAGAAGGCAGGGGATATTGATTATGTTTCGGGGCTTACAGGAAAATTTCTGGAAGAGATTTTCGTCTGGAAGGAGGACATCTGGGAAGCAGACCTGCGCAGGATGGGATTTTTCCTGGGCAAGTTTATCTATCTTCTGGATGCCATTGAGGATGTGGAGAAGGACCGGAAGAAAGAGAATTATAATCTGTTTTCCGAATGGGGAGATCTCTGGCAGGAAGAGCGGGAAAAGGAACTGCGGGAAATGCTCACCTCTATGATGGCAGAGGCTTCCCGGAGCTTTGAAAGGCTTCCCATCCTGGAGAACGCCGGCATACTGAGGAATATTCTGTATTCAGGCGTATGGTGCAGATATGCGCAGCTTCTGGAGGCAGGAACCAGAAAGGATAAGAAAGAGAGAGCGTCACGGGAGGAAGTATGAAGAATCCATATGAGATATTGGGAGTACCGGAGAACGCGTCGGAGGAAGAGATAAAGAAAGCTTACCGAAGCTTAAGCAGAAAGTATCATCCGGATGCGAATATCAATAATCCGAATAAAGAAAAAGCAGAAGAAAAGTTTAAAGAGATTCAACAGGCTTACCAGCAGATTATGCATGAGCGGGAGAGGGGAACTTCCGGAGGCTCCGGCTCTTATTCTCAGGAGTATGGAGGCTACGGCGGTTTTGGCGGCTTCGGCGGTTATGGCTCCGGCTACGGTCAGAGCAGACAGGAGAATTGGACAGAGACGGATGTACGCCTGCAGGCGGCAGAGAATTATATACGCAACCAGTACTTTTCCGAGGCACTGAATGTACTGTCGGGCATTGAGCAGAGGTCGGCACGGTGGTATTATCTCAGCGCGCTGGCGAATTCGGGAATGGGAAACAATGTACTGGCAAAAGATCACGCCAGAAGAGCGGCGAATATGGAGCCGGGGAACTTTCAGTATCGTCAGCTGGTACAGCAGCTTGAGCAGGGAGGACAGTGGTATCAGAATATGGGAGAATCCTACGGCAGTCCTTTCTCAGGAGGCGGGGACTGGTGCATGAAGCTCTGTGCTTTGAACCTGTTCTGCAACTGCTGCTGCGGAAGAGGCATGTTCTGCTGTTAATATACGGATATACCGGTGGCTATCCTTCTTAGGCTTCTTTGTCAGGGAAGAGATGCGTCAGCCTATATAAGGAGAGAAAGAAAAAAGTGTCACGGACAGGAGGAGAAAAATGAGCGATTATCAGATTGAGACAAAATGTATCCAGTCAGGCTGGCAGCCTGAAAACGGAGGCCCCAGAATGCTTCCCATTTACCAGAGTACCACCTTTAAGTATGATACCTCAGAACATATGGGAAAGCTCTTTGACCTGGAGGAAGAGGGATATTTTTATACCAGGCTCCAGAATCCAACCAACGACGCTGTGGCGGCCAAGATCGCGGATCTTGAGGGCGGCGTGGCGGCCATGCTTACCTCGTCTGGGCAGGCGGCCAATTTTTACGCGGTGTTCAATATTTGTGAGGCGGGGGAGCATGTGATCTGCGCTTCCTCCATCTACGGAGGTACTTTCAATCTCCTGGGAGTTACCATGAAGAAGCTGGGCATTGAGTGTACTTTTGTGGATGTGGACGCGCCGGAGGAGGAGCTGGCGAAAGCGTTTAAGCCAAACACAAGAGCCGTTCTGGCAGAGAGCATCGCCAATCCGGCTCTGGTCATTCTGGACATAGAGAAGATGGCAAGGCTGGCTCATTCCCACGGAGTGCCCCTGATCGTGGACAATACCTTCGCTACACCTGTAAACTGCAGGCCCTTTGAGTGGGGAGCGGATATTGTGACCCATTCGACTACCAAATATATGGACGGCCATGCTATGCAGGTAGGAGGCGCTATCGTAGACAGCGGCAATTTTGACTGGGAGGCGTACGGGGACAAGTTCCACGGACTTACAACGCCGGACGATTCCTACCATGGGATTATATATACTAAGAAATTCGGGAAAAAAGCATATATTACCAAGGCCACTTCCCAGCTGATGCGGGACCTGGGTTCGATTCCTTCGCCCATGAACTGCTTCCTGCTGAATGTGGGGCTGGAGACGCTGCCCCTGCGCATGGAGCGTCATTGCTATAACGCGCAGAAAGTAGCGGAATTTCTGCAGGCTCACGAGAAGGTAGCTTCCGTAAACTTCGCGGGACTTCCCGGTGATAAGTATCATGAGCTGGCTAAGAAGTATATGCCAAAGGGAACCTGCGGCGTGATTTCCTTTGAGCTGAAAGGCGGAAGGGAGCCGGCTGTGCGCTTTATGGATTCCTTGAAGCTGGCCTCTATTGTTACCCATGTGGCGGATGCTAAAACCTGCGTTCTGCATCCCGCGAGCCACACCCACCGGCAGCTGAACGATCAGCAGCTTAAGGAAGCTGGTATCTCTCCGGGAATGATTCGGCTTTCTGTGGGAATCGAAAATGTTCAGGATATTATCCAGGATCTGTCCCAGGCTTTAGAACAGGCATAAGAATTCTGAAGCACGGAAGAAAAAGGAGATAGAAGGCGGTGAGGAATCCATATTCCTCACCGCTTGCAGGTTATAAGGAATAAGAAAGGCGGTGCAAAATGCGTTTTATGCATATTGCGGACGTACACCTGGGGGCGCTCCCAGACGCGGGGGCGCCCTGGTCCGGGGACCGGGGAAAGGAACTTTGGCAGACTTTTGAAAAATGCATCGGTGAGGCCAGGGCAAGGAAGGTGGATCTGCTTTTGATTGCTGGCGATCTGTTTCACCGGCAGCCCAGGGGAAGGGAGCTTCAGGAGGTAAATACTCTGTTCTCGTCCCTGTCCGGAACCATTGTGGTTCTGATGGCCGGAAACCATGATTATCTGAAGCCCTCCTCCCCATACTGGGATTTCCCCTGGGGAGAAAACGTGGTCTGCCTTTTTGATGATCGGTGCGAAAAAATACGGCTGCCGGAGCTGAGAACAGAAATCTACGGGTTCAGCTATCATCAGCAGGAGATTACAGCCCCTCTTTATGACGCCCTCCAGGCAGGAAAAGGGGATTACTTTAAAATCCTCCTAGCCCACGGGGGAGACGCCCAGCACATTCCTATGAATAAGGAAAAGCTGATGAAAGCCGGTTTTGATTATATTGCCCTGGGACATATCCATAAGCCCCAGGTCTATATAAAGAATCTGGCCCTGTATGCCGGGGCTCTGGAGCCCATCGACATAAATGATACGGGTCCCCATGGATTTATCCTGGGGGAAACCTTCCGGAAAAAGGTAAAGCTGACGTTTGTGGAACTGGCCGGGCGGCAGTACCGCCACGAGGAAATTGAGGTAACTCCGGAGGATACTTCCTTTTCGCTGAAAAACAAAATCGAAGAGCGGATTCGTCGGGAAGGAAGTCAGCACCTCTACAAGGTGATTCTGCGGGGACAAAGGGATCCCCAGTTTCTGCCGGACTGCAGCCTATACAGGAAGTGCGGCCGGATTCTTGAGATCCAGGACAGGACTGCGCCGGCCTTTCCGTTGGAAGAGCTGAAGAGAAGGTATCAGGGACAGCTGGTGGGAGAGTTTATAGAGAGCTTCGGGGAGGAACCCCGGGAGGCGGTGGAGAGAAAGGCTCTTCAGTACGGTCTGGAAGCGCTGCTGGCAGATTTGCGGTAATTTTTCCGGGACGGAGGGAAGAATAGTCTGCCAAGCGGGAGAGGAGTGTGAGAATGAGATGGAGATTCTTGATATTACGGTAAAGCATTACGGCAAGTTTGAAAACTACAGGATGAATTTCCGGCCTGGAATGAACATTATAAGCGGAGGAAATGAGTCAGGAAAGTCTACTCTGCATTCCTTTCTGCGGGCCATGCTGTTCGGGCTTCCCAGAGGCCGGGGAAGGGCCGCCCGCACCGATGAGTACCAGCTTCGGCAGCCCTGGGAGAATCCCGGGTATTTTGCCGGAGAGATGCGGATTCGGGAGCAGGGAGAGATTTATAGGATTCAGAGGGATTTTTCCGGGAACGGGCAGGCCTTAACCGTGGTCTGTGAAACTGGGGAGAGAGAAGAGGAGGCTCCCCAGAAATTTCTGGAAGAAATGCTGGGAGGCATGCGGGAGGCTGCTTTCCGCAATACCGTCTTTGTGGCTCAGGCAGGGGCCAGGACGGACGAGGGGCTGGCAGAGGAGCTTCGGAGCTTCATGGTTAACTATGAAAATTCTCTGGACGAGCATGTGGATGTCACCAGGGCTCTGGACAGCCTGCGAAAGCGAAAAAAAGAATTCGAGCAGAAGAAGAAGCGGGAGGAAGAGCTTTTAGACGCCAGAATTCAAAAGTGCCAGACAGAAGCAGAGTACATACGAAGAGAGATCGGCAGACTGAAGCAGCAGGTTCGTCCCGGGATAGAGCGGAGGGAAGAGGAACCGGAGGCTCCTGGCATATCCGGAGGAGGAAAAGCAGGAAACGCGGCCAAGGCCCTTCTGGCAGCCGGAGGTATGGTTTCCTTTGCGGGAGCCGTATTTCTGGATTCTATATCGGTCCGGATTTTCCTGGTGCTGTCCGGGATGGTCTTCTTTGGCTTTTTTTATCTGGCATGGCGCCTTCTGAGAGAGAAAAAAGAGCAGGAAACGGAAGAAGCGGCAGGCGGCCGGGAGGCCTGGAAACAGGAGAGGCTGTGCGAAGAAATCCGAAACCGGGAGGAGGCGTACCAGAAGCGTCAGAATGACCTGGAAGCTCTCTACCAGCGATACACAGGGCTGGACGGGCTTCAGACAGAGATCGACGCCCTGGATCTTGCCATCCAGAGAATCTGCGAGCTTTCTATGGGCATCTATGAGAGAACGGGAGGCACGCTGAATGACAGGGCTTCTTCCATCCTCTCCGTCCTTACCAGAAGGAAATATCAGAGGATTACTATAGATGATACGCTGGAGGTGCGGGTGCATACGAAAAACAGGATCCTCAGACTCTGGCAGCTCAGCTATGGAACCATGCAGCAGATTTATTTTTCTCTCCGCGTGGCAGCGGGAGAGCTTTTTGCCGGGGATAAAAAACTGCCGCTGATCCTGGATGAGCCCTTCGCTATGTATGACGACGCCAGAACCAGGGAGGCCCTGGAATGGCTGAACGGCTGCGGGCGTCAGGTGATTCTGTTTACCTGCCAGAACCGGGAAGAGACGATTCTGAAGCAGCTCCGGTAAGGCTGCCATGAGCTGCTTTCAGGCGAATTAAGAAAGGAAAAGAAGAGAGACTTATGATTAAAATAGGATGCCACTTATCATCGTCAAAGGGATTTCTGCACATGGGAAAGGAAGCTGCGGCCATTGGAGCCAATACGTTTCAGTTTTTCACAAGGAATCCCAGAGGAAGCAGAGCCAAAGCTATAGATCCGGAGGATGTCAGGGCCTATCTTGCCTTCGCCGGTGAACACGGGATCGGGCAAATTGTAGCCCATGCCCCCTACACCCTGAATCCCTGCTCCGCTAGGGAGGAGACAAGAGAATTTGCCCTGGAAACCATGCGGGATGATCTTGAGCGGCTGGAATATCTTCCGGGGAATTATTATAATTTCCATCCCGGAAGCCATGTGGGACAGGGAATTGAAGCCGGAATCGCGCAGATCGCCGGGACGCTGAATGAGATTCTGGTACCCGGCCAGAGGACGGTCGTACTTCTGGAGACCATGGCGGGAAAAGGGTCGGAGGTAGGGAGCCGGTTTGAGGAGCTGGAGAGGATTCTGGAGCAGGTAATGCACCCAGAGCTTATGGGAGTGTGTCTGGACACATGCCACGTTTACGATGCGGGATATGATATCACGGAAGATTTAGAGGGAGTTCTGGATTCTTTTGACAGGATCATCGGTCTGGAGAAGCTGAAAGCGGTTCATGTAAACGACACAAAGAATCCCATGGGAAGCCATAAGGACCGGCACGAAAAAATCGGCGAAGGCTTCCTGGGACTGGAAGCGCTCCGCCGGGTTGTACATCATCCGAAGCTGTCCGGCCTGCCCTTCTGCCTGGAAACCCCCAATGAGCTTCCGGGATATGAGGCGGAGATCCGTCTGCTTCGTCAGAAATCATAACCGTTTTTTCTGGTTTTTCTTTGCAAGAAAGTTATTGATCCGCCCTGTGGGATTGAGAAGATCACTGATGGAACCGTCGTGATTTAACGTATCAATCAGCAGGGCGATATATTTACTCATATCGCAGCCTGTATAGTAAGGCTTTTCTAATAGCTCCGGTCTCTGATAGATCAGATTGGTGGTGAGCATGGAATCGAAAAGCCCCTGCTGGTAGGCGTCGTCGAATTTCTTCAGACCGTTGGTGAAGAGCCCAAAGGTCGCGCAGATAAAGATGCGGGACGCGTGCCGGGACTTCAGCTCTTTTGCCACCTCCAGGACACTGTCTCCGGAGGAGATCATATCATCCAAGATCACTACGTCCTTTCCGGCTACATCCGAGCCCAGAAATTCGTGGGCTACAATGGGGTTGCGTCCGCTTACAATGTGAGCGTAATCCCTGCGTTTATAAAACATTCCCATATCCAGGCCCAGAATATTTGCCATATAGATGGCCCGCTTGGCGCCGCCTTCGTCCGGACTGATAATCAGAAGACGTTCCGGAGAAATCTCCAGGTCGGGAGCGGCCCGGAACAAACCTTTGATAAACTGGTATACGGGATGAATGGTTTCAAAGCCATGAAGAGGAATGGCGTTCTGGACTCTGGGATCGTGGGCGTCAAAGGTAATAATGTTGTCAACACCCATCTTCACAAGCTCCTGAAGGGCCAGGGCGCAGTCCAGAGACTCCCGGCCGTTCCTTTTATGCTGGCGGCTTTCATAGAGGAAGGGCATGATCACGTTAATCCGCCGGGCTTTTCCACCTACGGCCGCGATCACCCGCTTCAGATCCTGAAAATGATCATCCGGGGACATGTGATTCTGAATTCCGAACATGGGGTACGTCAGACTGTAGTTGCACACGTCTACCAGAATATAAAGGTCATCTCCCCGGACAGAGTCGTGTATGACGCCCTTGGCCTCTCCGGAACCAAAACGGGGCACTGCAGTTTTCACCAGATAGGAATCCCGGGCATAGTGCTGGAGCAGAGGGCTGTTTCTGTGCTCGTGCTCCCGCTCCCTGCGCCACTGGACAATATGGGCGTTGATCTTTTCGCCAAGCGCCTCGCAGCTTTTCAGAGCAATAATGCCAAGCTCGCCTACGGGAATCGTTTCGAGATTACGTTCAAAAGCAGACTGAAATTCCATGGTGTAATTTTTCCTCCATATCTTTAGATTTAAATCAGTGTCCGGGTATGTCTTCACACGAACCTCGTGCTGCGTTTCAGCTGCACTCGCTGAGTGTTCACATTATATCATAAAAATTTTTCAGGTCAAGCGGTGCAGTTTTTTCTGTATGCGGATGTCGTCTCCGATCAGCTTCAGCATAGTATAGTTGCTGGAAATTCTGGAGAAAATCCGCTCGGAATACGTTTCCGCGAAGGTTTCAAGAGAAAGATTTGTGGAGATCAGGGTACTCTTTCTCCTGAGAATCCGCTCGTTCAGTACGAAAAAGAGCTGTGAGGTGACAAAGGTGTTCGTCATCTCCGTCCCCAGATCGTCGATGATCAGGAGATCACACTGGAAAATGTGTTCCTCCAGCTCGGAAGTCTCTTCCTCTCCGCGGCTGAAGGTGTGCTGAGCGAACAGCTCAAATAGCCGGAAGGAAGAAAAATACAGGACGGAATGCGTGGTCTCAATCAGCTCTTTCGCGACACAGTGAGAGAGAAAGGTCTTTCCCAGCCCCGTATCTCCGTACAGGAAGAGATTCTGAAAATCCAAGTCAAAATCTCTGACAAAATTCCGGCATACAGTCAAAGCCCGTCCGGCCGTCTGCCTGGCGCTCTGGCCTGTGACGGGATCCTTCAGGGAAGCGGAGTAGTAATCCAGGGAAAAGGTAGAGAAGTTCTCTTCTTCCAGGATCTCCCGGAGGTTGGACTGCATGTACAGAAGGTCAATGGCTTTCTGCAGGAAGCAGTGGCACTTTCTGGAACCGATGTAACCGGTATCCTGGCAGTCAGGACAGCGGTAATGAGGGCTGAGATAGTCGGAAGGGTAGCCGGCATCGGTTAAAATCTTTTTTTTACGTGCGGAAAGCTCTGCCAGCCTGGCCCGCAGCCTGGATTCAGAGCTTTTGAAAGAGGAATTGCCCCCCAGAAGGGTTCTGGCACAGGAACAGCTCTCAGAAGCAATTCGGCGGTCGATCTGAGAAAGCTCCGGAAAACGGTCATAAACCTCTTCCGTCCGCGCGGAAAGCTCCTGCTGGTTCTTAAGCTGCTGTCTGTGATAATCCCGCATAATTTCATTGTATTGTATATTCGTCAGTCCCATTCTTTACCTCATTGATTTAATAGCTGCTTTTCAAGCTGGCCGTAGTCATAATCTCTCTGGGAGAAATTATGGAAACGGTTGGATGAGGCAGATCTTACGGGTTCTCTTTTCGGCGCTGCTTTTGAAGATTGCTGCTGCGCCCTGCGCTTCAGATCCAGAGCCTTGATGTCTCCCAGAGAGGAGACTTTTTTTTGGCGCCAGTCCTCGAGAATCTTATTGGCGTACTGGAAATTCGGCTCGTGGGTCTGCCTTACCGTACGGCGGCAGGCCTCCAGAACGATCTCAACCGAGAAGCCCAGATCGTCAAGCCAGTGCGACATCATTTCCTGCTCAAAGGAAGCAGGACTGCGCCCTTTGATTCCAAAGGCATTTAAAATCGTAAAATAATTTTTGTTGTACAGGTTCGTCTCTTCCTTTGCCTGAAGCACAGTGGAAATGCCGGCTTCCGCCCAGGAAAGAGCCACCTTCCTCATATAGTGCCGGCTGGAGGAGCCTTTGGAAATACAGTATTCCAGCAGGTACTCAATCAAATCCGAAGAAAACTTCAGGGAATCATAGTAATAAATAAAATCACTCTGTTCCGAGGAGGAAAGAGGACGCTGCAGATACTGCTCAGCAATAAAAAAGAGCTGACGGATCTCCTTCTCCTGGGATAATTCCGCGATCCTGGCAGGAGTGGGAGCGTCGTTCTCCTCTTTCACGGACGCAGGCCGCGCGGGCAGGGAGGTTTCCGAAGCCTTCCCTCCTGGCATCTGAAGAGAAATCTCGGAGAGGTTTCCCTGTCTGTCATAGCCAAGACGGAGAAGCTGAAGCTTTTCCCAGTAAATAAGAGCGCGCTGGATATCCTTTTCCGTGTGGTCGAAGGCATCCGCAATGGAAGAAAGGGACAGATCCCTTCCGCTTCCGGCGCAGCGCAGCAGATAAAGGTATACTTTCACGAATTCTCCGTTGGCATGGGGCATATACTGGTCGATAAATTCGTTCTGAATCAGGGTCGCCCCGGAAGAGGCGGCTGTATGTATTTTCATGTACTTCACTCCCATGTTGTTCTTGGGCTTAGTATAGCATAATTCCCTGAAAATGAGAATAGGAGAATCAAAGGATTCAAAACCCACATTAAAATGTGGATAATGTGGATAAAAAGTTGACAATAATGAAAAGATCCCTTGAAGAGGCCCGTATTCTGTCGGATTTTGTAAATATGTTATGTAAATCAACTGTCCACAAAAAAATCCACATGCTTTCACAGAAAAAATGTGAATAAACATGTGGATAATGTGGATAACTTACTGTCCAAGAAGGGATTCCCCTATTTTTACTACGTCTCCGGCCCCCATAGTTATCAACAAATCCCCGGGGCTGCAGTGTTGAAGAAGAAAATTTTCGATTTCGTCAAAAGTGGGGAAATACCAGGCGGCTTTTCCCAGCTTTTCCAGCTCCAGGCGGAGCGTGTCCGAGCTGATTCCCAGATCGTCCGTCTCTCTGGCGGGATAGATTTTCGCAAGTACGATCTTGTCGGCCAGAGAGAGGGCCTTAGCGAATTCCTTCAGAAGAGCTTTCGTCCTTGTGTAAGTATGGGGCTGAAATACGCACCAGATCTGTCCGGCGGAGAATTTTCTGGCTGCCTGGAGGGTAGCCTTGATCTCAGTAGGATGATGGGCATAGTCATCTACGATGGTTACGCCGCCGATCTCGCCTTTTTTCTGGAAGCGCCGGTCCGTGCCGGAAAAGCCGGCCAGGCCTTTAGCCATAGCTTCAGCGGGAACCCCTAGAAGATCGCCGGCTGCCAAAGCAGCGGCGGCGTTTAATATATTGTGTTCCCCGGGAACGGACAGGGAAAAATGGCCCAGGCATTCTCCGCCTTTGTACAGATCGAATTCGCCGCAGCCGGAATTGTGGTAAGAAATTTCGGAGACGTGATAATCGCCGGATTCCAGGCCAAAGGTAATCACGCGGCAGGGAAGATCTCTGACAAGTTCATTCAGATGAGGGATTCCTTCATATATAATAAGGGTTCCGTCATTTTTCAGACGCTCCGCGAAGAGACGGAAAGAATGACGGATATCATCCAGATCTTTAAAGAAATCCAGATGATCTGCGTCAATATTCAGAATGATTTCCATTTTAGGGAAAAACTCCAGAAAGCTGTTGGTATATTCACAGGCTTCCGTTACAAAGTACTGCGTATGGCCAATCCGCACGTTTCCGTGGATAGAGGGAAGAATGCCGCCCACAGAGATGGTGGGATCCAGGCCGCCCTCCAGGAGAATATGCGTCAGCATGGAGGTGGTGGTAGTCTTCCCGTGGGTGCCTGCCACGGCTACGGGCATTTCATAATTTTTCATCAGCTGGCCCAGAAGCTCTGCCCGGGAGAGCATGGGAATCTGCTTTCTGGAGGCTGCTATGTATTCGGGATTATCCGGATGAATGGCTGCGGTGTACACAACCACGTCGGTACCCTCCTGTATATTTTCTTCTTTCTGTTCATAAATAATAGAAGCGCCCAGGCTGGAGAGCCAGTCTGTCAAGGGGGATTCTTTGGCGTCTGAACCGCTGACTGTGAAGCCGCGCTTCAGCAGCACGGCAGCCAGGCCGCTCATGCTGATTCCTCCGATCCCGATAAAATGAATATGAACAGGACGATTATAGTCGATCTGATACATTTGGAAAATCTCCTTATCTTTACAATTTTTCTCGCTGCTTTTCTTATTATACCCTCTTCATTAAAAAAATCCAAGGAAAAGATACGCTTCCGGGGAAACCGGCCCCAGGTATGGGAGGTCACGCCCCTGTGGAAATGTCGAAAAAAGTCGGAAATAGTAAAAATAAACAAAAACAGAAAGAAAAATGCGGACAAAATATCGCAACAATTATGTAGTATAAAAAACCAGATGGCTTATTTAAGCTATTTCTAATAAAAACTAAGAAAAATAAAAGAAAATATTGTAAAATATGTTCACTATTTTTGGAAGCTGTGGTATAATAATGCAATAAAATATACATCAAGAGGTGATAATGTGATTAAGAAAGAGATGATTGCCATGCTATTGGCAGGCGGGCAGGGAAGCCGGCTTGGTGTTCTGACAGCCAAAGTCGCAAAACCCGCGGTAGCATTTGGAGGAAAATACCGCATCATTGACTTCCCGCTGAGCAACTGCATCAATTCCGGAATTGATACAGTTGGTGTTCTGACCCAGTATCAGCCCCTTCGCCTAAATACCCACATCGGAATCGGCATCCCATGGGATCTTGATAAGAATGTGGGAGGCGTCAGCATTCTTCCGCCTTATGAGAAAGTGGGGAAGACGGAATGGTACACAGGAACCGCCAACGCCATCTATCAGAATCTGGCTTATATGGAATCCTTTAATCCGGATTATGTGCTGATCCTTTCCGGCGACCATATCTATAAGATGGATTATGAGGTAATGCTGGACTACCATAAGGCACATAACGCGGATGTGAGCATCGCAGTTATGCCGGTTCCCAAGGAAGAAGCCAGCCGTTTCGGCATTGTTGTGGCGGATGAGAACGGCAGGATTGTGGAATTTCAGGAAAAACCCAAGGAACCCAAAAGCAATCTGGCCTCCATGGGAATTTATATTTTCTCCTGGCCGATTCTGAAGGAGGCTCTGATCACTCTGGCGGAACAGAGCAACTGCGATTTCGGAAAGCATGTAATTCCCTACTGCCACGCGAAGGGAGAGACTCTGGTGGCCTATGAGTACAATGGCTATTGGAAAGACGTAGGGACCCTTGGCTCTTACTGGGAAGCCAATATGGAACTGATTGATATTATTCCGGAGTTTAATCTCTATGAAGAATTCTGGAAGATCTATACAAAAAATGAAATTATACCGCCTCAGTACATATCTGAGGAAGCGAAGGTGGAGCGTTGTCTTATCGGCGACGGGACAGAGGTGTACGGCGAAGTCTGCAACTCCATCATCGGCTGCGGAGCTTTGATTGAGAAGGGCGCGGTAGTCAGAGATTCCATTGTGATGGAGAACGCCGTAATCCGAGAGGGCGCAGTGCTGAATAAGGCCATCGTGGCGGAGAATACCGAGATCGGCGCCAGAAGCCAGATCGGTGTAGGCGAGGAAGCGCCCAATAAGTTAAAACCTGCCGTCTACGCTTTCGGACTTGCTGTAATCGCAGAGAATACAGTGATACCGCCGGATGTTAAGATCGGAAAGAACACCGCTGTTGCGGGCGTTACCGTAAAGGAGGATTATCCGGACGGAATTTTGGCCAGCGGAGAAACTTTAGATAAGGCAGGTGATTTGTCATGAGAGCGGTAGGTATGATTTTAGCTGGCGGAAACAGCTTCAGAATGAAAGAGTTATCCAACAAAAGAGCCATTGCGGCCATGCCCATCGCAGGCAGCTTCAGAAGCATTGATTTTGCTTTAAGCAGCATGTCCAATTCCAATATCCAGAAGGTGGCAGTGCTGACGCAGTACAATTCCAGATCTCTGAACGAGCATCTGAATTCCTCAAAATGGTGGAACTTCGGAAGAAAGCAGGGAGGTCTGTTCGTATTCCCGCCCATGGTGACAGCGGACAACAGCTTCTGGTACAGAGGAACAGCGGACGCCATCCATCAGAATCTGGATTTTCTGAAAAACTGCCATGAACCGTACGTAGTCATTGCCTCCGGGGACGGCATTTACAAGCTGGACTACTCCAAGGTTTTGGAATATCACATTGAAAAGAAGGCAGATATTACAGTGGTCTGCAAAGATATTCCCGGGACAGAGGATGTCACCAGATTCGGCATTATTAAGATGAATGAGGACAGCCGTATTGTACAGTTTGAGGAGAAGCCCATGGCAGCTTCCTCACATACGGTTTCCTGCGGGATCTATGTGATCCGCCGCCGCCAGCTCATTGAATTGATCGAAAAGTCCGTGGAAGAGGGACGTCATGATTTTGTGACGGATGTTCTGATACGGTATAAAGACGTAAAGCGCATTTACGGATATAAGATAAAAGAGTACTGGAGCAACATTGCTTCCGTGGACTCATATTACAGGACGAATATGGATTTTCTGAAGAAAGAAGTAAGAGATTACTTTTTCCGTCAGTATCCGGACGTACATTCAAAGATCGATGACAATCCGCCGGCGAAATACAATCCGGGCAGTGAAGTGAAGAACAGTCTGGTTTCCAATGGATGTATTATCAATGGAAAGGTAGAGAATTCCATTATCTTTAAAAAAGTTTTCGTGGGAGAAAATTGTGTTATCAAAAACTCGATTGTTCTGAACGATGTATATTTAGGAGATAATGTTTATATTGAGAATTGTATTGTAGAAAGCCGCGATACAATCCGTGCGAACTCCCGCCATGTAGGAGAAAATGGTGTTAAAATCGTTATTGAATCCAACGAAAGATATGTTCTGTAAAAGGCAGGGCATGTGTCAGGATATTCCAAACGTCTCCGCGGCATAAAACGGCTGCGGAGGATTAGAATTGCGGTGCAGCAGACTGCGGGGGGGACGATTGCCGCACATGGTGCCGTCGGAATCTAAGGAAGAAGATTTTGACTTACCGCTGCGAGAAAAATTCAGTGGGGGAATGTTGAATGACAATAACAGACGTAAGAGTTCGGAAAATTGCGAAGGAAGGAA
The DNA here is from genome assembly GCA_018712785.1 of Candidatus Choladousia intestinavium. Taxonomy (GTDB): domain Bacteria; phylum Bacillota; class Clostridia; order Lachnospirales; family Lachnospiraceae; genus Choladousia; species Choladousia intestinavium. The sequence goes on from DVGK01000160.1 coordinate 22,044, forward strand.
AAATGAAGGCTGTTGTATCCATTACCTTGGATGATGAGTTTGTGGTGCATGACATTAAAGTCATTGAAGGCGAGAAGGGACTGTTTATCGCAATGCCCAGCCGAAAAGCCGCGGACGGGGAATACCGGGATATTGCTCACCCTATTAATTCCACAACAAGGGAACGGATTCAAAGTATGATTCTTCAGGAATATGAGAGAGCAGTCACAGAATCTCCTGAAGAAGAAATGGAAGCATAGGCTGGAGCCTCCAAGTCCAGCCCAGGGCTTTCCGCCATCTTGATGTATGTCACTTTCTGTCATCTGCGCTCAGGCACAGATGACAGGGAAAGTGGCGCTTATGAAGATGCGGGGAGCCGTTTTTTTTATGCTTTTTTTTCTAGAACCCTGCGGTTTTTCTCCAGGGTTTCCCGGATCTGCTCCTGAACCCGGCGTCCGATAAATTTCTGTTCCTCCCTGGAGAGAGAGCCGGGGCAGATGGGTTCGCCGTACTCGATGATCACGGGTACAGCCTTGACCCACGGGAGGTGATCCTCAAAGACAGAGGAAGAGTTTACGATAGACACGGGCACGATGGGACAGCCGGTCTTGGTGGCGATTTTAAAGGAACCCTCATGGAAAGGAAGCATCTCGGCTTCCGTGGCTGCGGAGCCTCTGGTACCCTCCGGGAAAATCATCATGGAAATTCCGTTTTGAATCTGATCGATGGCCGTCAGTATGGTCTTCATTCCCTGCTTAATATCCTTCCGATCCAGGAAAAGGCAGTAAAGGAATTTCATCCACCGGGAGAGAAGAGGGATCTTTTCCATCTCTTTTTTGGCAATGTAGCCGGTTCGTCCGGGACAGCGTGCGTAGGTGAGAACAATATCAAAATAGCTTCTGTGATTTCCGATATAAAGCACGGGCGTATCCTTTGGAACGCGCTCCTCCCCGATGACGGTCAGGCGTATGCCGGCAAGGCGTATAATCACCCGGAAAGCCCACTGAACAATGCGCAGCGAACTCATATCCCTGAGTCTGGGATTTCGCTTTCCGATGATCCACTCCGCCAGGAAAACCGGAATGGAGAGGATCAGGAAAACTACGACAAAAAGCACAATCAGTAAAAAGCGAAGCATGGCAATTACTCCTTTTGTATTATCTTCCGTAAAGCTTCGTGGTTTTCAGAAGCCACTGGACTCTTTCAGGGGTCAAATCCTCCTCCTCATACCGGAAGGCCCAGTTATTGGCAGCGACTCCCGGAGTGTTCATGCGGGCCTCGCTTCCCAGGGTCAGAAGATCCTGTAAGGGGAAGAGAGCGTAACGGGCAATGGAGCCGAGACAGAAGCGGATGAAATCCAGGCTCACCAGGTTGCCGTCTGTGTTTCCGTACCGCCGGATCCTGTCTTTGATGATCTCCGGCTGTTCCTGGTACCACCCCATGGTGGTGTCGTTGTCGTGGGTGCCGGTGTAGCAGATGCAGTTGCAGCTGGTATAGAAATGAGGCACGTAATTCTGGTCATTCATGTCTCCGAAACCAAACTGAAGCACCTTCATGCCGGGAAAGCCAAGGCTGTCTCTTAAATGCTCCACTTCGGGCGTGATGATTCCAAGATCCTCGGCAAAAATCGGCAGTTCGCCTTCAAAGGCCTGCTCCATGGCCAGGAAGAGATCCCTGCCGGGGCCTTTGATCCATGAGCCGTTGATGGCGGTCTCTTCCCCGGCCGGTACGGACCAGTAGGCTTCAAAGCCCCGGAAATGATCAATCCGCAGATAATCCGTCAGGGCCAGCTGACGGCGGATTCTGGCAATCCACCACTGGTAGCCGGTCTCTTTATGGTATTTCCAGTCGTAAAGGGGGTTTCCCCACAGCTGCCCGGTGGCACTGAAATAATCCGGGGGCACCCCCGCTACGCAGGTGGGATGGCCCTTTGTGTCAAGCTGGAACAGTTTTTTGTTGGCCCACACATCTACACTGTCCAGGGCTACGAAGATGGGAATATCGCCGATGATTTCGATCTCTCTCTCATTGGCGTATTCCTTCAGCTCAAGCCACTGTCTCTGAAACATGAACTGTATGAAGTTGTAATAGCCGATCTCGTATTTCAGTTTTTCACTCCAGCGCTTTCTTGTCCCGGCATCCGGATGGATCAGCTCATCTTCCCAGTCCAGCCACCAGCAGCCCTCATGAGCGTCCTTGACCGCCATGAAAAAGGAGTAGTCCTCCAGCCAGTCCTTTTCCTCCAGACAGAACTGCTCATATTCCTCCAGAAGCGTCTTATCCGGAGTATGGTGAAAAGCAGACCAGGCTTTTTTCAGAAGCTTTGTTTTAAACAGGATTACTTCCCCGTAATCTACTTTTTTGGGATCCCACTGGGGCATGTCCTCCAGATCCTCCCGGGTGAGAAGCTGCTCTTCCATTAATTTCGCGGGACTGATCAGCAGAGGCTGGCCGGCAAAGGCAGAAAAGCTCTGATAAGGAGAGTCGCCGAAGCCGGTAGGACCTAAGGGAAGGGTCTGCCAGAGATGCTGACCTGTCTTTTCAAGAAAATCTACAAAGTGGTAAGCTCCGTCTCCGAGATCTCCGATTCCGTAAGGGGAGGGGAGAGAGGTGGGGTGGAGAAGAATACCGGACATCCGCTTCCTGGCGGAAGGGGATGGAGCCGTGATTTCCTCCTGAGGGGTGTTTAATTTCGTATCCATGAGATTTCTCCTTCTGTATAGAATCAATAGCGGCAGCCGTCCTTAGACCACGGCGGCTGCAGATAAAGCTATTATACTGAATGAAAAAGAGAAAAACAATACTAACTGTTCATGCATATTTGGAAAAGCCGGAAAATAAAATAAATAGAAAGTTTTGTGTGTCGGGAACGGCTTGGAATTATGAAACGGATTCTGACGATTGTGGGACTGACGGTGCTTCTTCTGCCGGTGTTATTTGGGTGCGGGAAGAAAGAGGATGACAGAAGCGGGCGCAGCGAAGTAGATTTTGAAGTGGTTCCAAAGGAAGAGCTGCCGGCGCCTCTGGCAGAAGCGGTAGAGGAAAATAAAAAAGACGAAATCCGTATGACCTATATGGATGGTGAGGATCTTTACCTGGTCCGGGGCTACGGGGAGCAGGCCACCGGGGGCTACAGCATCTCCGTGCTGGAGTGTTCGGAAGATGAGGAAAAAGTGTATCTGGATACGCGGCTTCTGGGACCGGAAAATCCGGATGAGATCTCCAGGGATCCGTCTTATCCGTATCTGGCGCTTAGAATCGATATGCGGGACAAAGAGGTTGTCATTCAGTAGAGGGAGAGAAGGAGGAAAAGGGATGGAACTGTTAATGAAAAATATCCACATGTGCCGGCAGGCCAGGCAGGCAGAAGCAGAGGTGACTCTGGATGAGGATTTTAATGTCCCGGACGCAAAGCCCGACGTGGAAATGATCATTCAGAGCAAAGAGCGGGTGGTTCTGGAGGATACCAGAACAGAGAGCGGCAGGATTTATATACACGGATTCATGGAGGTGAGCATTCTTTATCTGGACGATACCAGGGAACGGCAGCTGCACCGCCTGGATACAAAGCTGCCCTTCGATGAAACCATCCATATGGAAGGGCTGACGCCGGGAGAGAATGTGAGGATCCGGTATGAGACGGAGGATCTGAATACGGCCCTGATTAATTCCAGAAAGCTGGCCATCCGGGGGCTGTTAAGCTTCCGGGCTTCTGTAGATGAGATTTACGATATCTCAGCGGCTGTGGAGACGCAGACCAGGATCAGCATCTGTGAGAAAAGAAAAAAACTGGAGCTGATGCAGCTGGAGGTTCAGAAGAAGGATATTTTAAGGCTGAAGGAAGAATTTCCCGTACCTGCCAATAAGCCCAACATCCGGGAGCTGCTGTGGGAGAATATCCAGCTCCAGGGCTGCAGAATCCGCCTGGAGGAAGGAAAGCTTGCGGTGGAGGGAAAACTTTTCCTTTTCGTTCTCTACAGAGGGGAGGAGGAAGGAAGCCAGTGTCAATGGATGGAGCAGACTCTTCCCATAAAAGGAGAACTGGACTGCGCAGGCTGTAAAAAAGAAATGGTGCCGGATATTGAGGTTTCTCTGTCCCAGGCAGAGCTTTTTCCTAAAGAGGATACAGACGGGGAGACACGTATGTTTCATCTGGAAGGAATTCTGGAGCTTGAAATCCGTCTGTATGGAAATGAAGAGGCGGAGATTTTAGAGGACGTATTTTCACCGGAAAAAGACCTGGAGGTGACCGCGGGGGAAGAGACGTATGAAAGCCTGGTGATGCACAATGAATCCAAATGCCGGGCGGAAGGAAAGATACGGATTCAGGCGGCAAAGCCCAGGATTCTTCAGATCTGCCACAGCCATGGAAGCATCAAGATCGACCAGACGAAAATCGTACCGGGAGGAATCAAAATAGAAGGGGCCATCCCGGCGGTGATCCTGTATATTTCCCCGGAAGATACCATGCCCTTCGCGGTGCTGGAGGGAACGATTCCCTTTTCCCATGTGGCGGAGGTGCCTGGGATTACCCGGGACTGCCGGATTACACTGAACGCGGGACTGGATCAGCTTCAGGCAGCCATGGCGGACAGTGAGGAGATCGAGCTGAAGGCTTCTGTCAGCCTGGAGATTTTCGCGGTTTTGCCCCACACCCAGAGGTGTATTCAGGAGATCCGGGAGAGAGAGTACGATCCGGCAGTTCTGGAAGCCGTACCGGGGATTACGGGTTATATGGTGCAGGAAGGAGATACTCTCTGGGGGATCGCGAAACAGTATTATATGACGCCTCAGCAGATTATGGAAATGAACAGTCTGGAGACGCAGGAGCTTCATCCGGGAGTATGTCTGATTCTTATGAAGAACATGGTTAGTTTGAATGAAAACCGGGGATAGGATTACAGCAGTTTTCATAAAAATAGAAAAAGGCGGTTTCTGGTCATTGACAGAGCCGCGGCAGATAGATAGAATGTATTGTATACAAAGTGCATGCTAGTACAAAGGTGGAAGAAAGGGATCCGAATCCATGAGAGAACTGAAGCTGAAGGCCATGGCCAAAGTGAATCTTGGCCTGGATGTACTGAGAAAACGAGAAGATGGATATCATGAACTGAGGATGATTATGCAGAGCATCTATCTGTATGACCGGATCGAGATCCGGCGGTCGGAGGAGAAGGGAATCCGGGTTTTTACAAATCTATATTACCTTCCCACAGGTCCCGAGAATCTGGTTTACAGAGGGGCGGAGCTTCTGATGAAAGAATTTCAGATTCAGTCGGGACTGGAAATCCGTCTGGAGAAGCATATTCCGGTGGCTGCGGGCCTTGCAGGAGGAAGCTCTGACGCTGCTGCCGTCCTCCTTGGAGTGAACCGGATCTTCGGCCTGGGCCTTTCCAAGGAGGAGCTGATGGAGAGAGGAGTAAAGCTGGGAGCAGACATTCCCTTCTGCATTATGAGAGGCACTGTTCTGGCAGAGGGGATCGGAGAAAAGCTGACAAAGCTTCCCGGCGCGCCGTCCTGCCAGGTTTTGCTGGCAAAGCCTAAGATTCATGTTTCCACTAAGTCTGTATACGGAGCCCTGCAGGCTGAGAAGCTGCCTTTCCATCCGGATATAGACGGGCAGATTCAGTCCATCCGGCAGGGAGACCTGTATGGGATGGCAGAGAAAATGGGAAATGTACTGGAGACAGTGACTATACAGAGGTATCCGGAAATCCAGGCTCTGAAGGACGGCATGGAGAAGATGGGAGCGCTGAAAGCCATGATGAGCGGAAGCGGTCCTACGGTTTTCGGTCTGTTTGATGACCGCAGGACGGCCAGGGAGGCGTACGAGCGGCTGCGGAAGGGAAGCCTGGCGAAGCAGGTGTATCTCACCACCTTTTTTAACTGATCTGCAGTAAATAGAAAACAGCAGAAGAAGGATGCCGTTTGCCGGCGGAAAAGGAAAGGACAGAAGAGTTATATGGTAGAAGCATTTCAATTACAGATGAACGAATATCTTCCTCTCCGGGACGTGGTGTTTCAGACGCTGCGTCAGGCGATCCTGAGAGGAGAGCTGAAGCCAGGGGAACGCCTTATGGAAATTCATCTGGCACAGAAGCTGGGGGTAAGCCGCACGCCGGTACGGGAGGCCATCCGGAAGCTGGAGCTGGAAGGGCTGGTTCTTATGATTCCCAGAAAGGGAGCCGTCGTCGCGGAGATTACGGTGTCAGATCTGGAAGACGTGCTGGAAGTGCGTTCAGCCCTGGAGGAGCTGGCTGTGAAATGTGCCTGCCGGAAGATTACCTCCGAACAGATCTCGCAGCTGAAAGAAGCGGCGGAAGCCTTCGGAAACTCCCTGAAGGGGGACGACATATCTGCCTGCGCCCAGGCAGACGAGACTTTTCACGGGGTGATCTATCAGGCCACCGGAAACCGGCGGCTGGTGCAGATGCTGAGCAATCTCCGGGAGCAGATGTACCGGTACCGGGTTGAATATTTAAAGGACCGTCAGTCCCATCAGATTCTTCTTCAGGAGCATAGAGAGATCATGCGGGCTCTGGAGAGAAAGGATGAAGAGGCGGCGGCGCGTATCACCGCCATACACATAGAGCGGCAGAAGGAAAACATTATCAACAGTCTGACGAAAAAGGAATAAAATAGAAAATTTTGCCTATACTAAAGGATATCCTGCTGGATATCCTTTCGCTGTTTTCAGGGAAGGTTTTTTCGCCTTTCCTGTGAAAGAGCAGAAGCTTTTCCGGAGAATCTCAGTTATGCTACCGGGGAGAATCCGCATGCGAAGCAGCAGGAGAGAAAGGAGAGGAAGGATGGAAGCAATCTCCGGATGTCTGACGGAAAATGAGCAGGTGATCCGCTCCCTGTGCAGGGGCTGTGACGATATTATTCTGCGCCCTATGAGGCTTGGCTTTCCCGCGCCTGTTTCCTGCCTGGCCGTCTATATTGAGACGGCAGTAAGTAATATGATGCTTAGGGAATCGGTTTTGGGTCAGCTTCTTTCCCATCTCTGGGAGATGGACACAGCGGGAATCCGCCGGGTTATGGAAGAAAACGGGCTGGGGATTTCCGACATGAAAGAGCTCTCCACTATGAAGGAAGCCATGGACGCTATGCTTGCGGGAAACGCCGTCCTGTTCGTGGATGGATATGAGAAAGCGCTGAAAATAGGAAGCAAGGGATATCCGGGAACGGGAGTGGGCAAAGCCGAGTCAGAGAAGGTGCTGAGAGGCTCAAAAGAAGCCTTCTGTGAATCTGTAAAGATTAACACAGCCCTGATCCGGAAAAGAATCCGCACTACAGGACTGAAGGTGGAAGAAAATTTTCTCGGGACACGGTCCAATACAGTGACAGCTCTCGTATACATGGAGGACCTTGTAAGGCAGGACCTCCTTTCGCAGATCAAAGAGGAGCTGCAGAGCCTCTCTTTGGATTCGGTGATGGACAGTGGGATTCTGGAGCAGCTGACAGGGAGGTTCTCCTGGTCGCCTTTTCCCAGGTGTCAGGTCACAGAGAGGCCGGACCGGGCTGCCGCCGCCCTGCTGGAGGGCCGGATTGCTTTGATCAGCGATAATTCTCCTTCCGCTCTGCTGCTTCCAACCACGCTGAACAGCCTGATGCAGACCGGAGATGATTACTACGGGAACTTTGAAATCGCCTCTCTCCTTCGCTGCATCCGTTTTTCCGCTATTTTCCTGGCCTTTTCCCTTCCGGGACTTTATCTGGCCGTGACGGGATTTCATCCCCAGCTTCTGCCCACACCCCTGGCCATGTCTCTGGCACAGGCCAGGCAGGGCGTGCCTTTTCCAGGAATGGGGGAAGTGCTGTTCCTGGAATTTTCTTTTGAGCTTTTAAGAGAGGCGGGGCTGCGGATGCCGGGCCCTATCGGAAACACCATCGGGATCGTGGGAGGGCTGATTATAGGCCAGGCGGCTGTAAGCGCGAATCTCTTGAGCCCGGTAGTGGTGATAGTAAACGCGCTGACGGCCCTTGGGTCCTTCTCCATACCGAATGAAGAGCTGTCAGAGGCCTTCCGCCTGCTGAAATACGGGATGATCTTCCTATGCGGCTTTTTTGGAATGTACGGGTTTGCATTTGGATGGCTGTTTCTTCTGATTCATCTGTGTACTCTTAAAAGCTTTGGAATTCCCTACATGATGCCCTTCGCGGCCACTACGGAGGACGGGATTACTCCTGTGACCGACGGCATCCTGCGGGCGCCGGCAGGCAGAATGGATCGGCGGCCCGTCTACACCCGGCCCGGAGCAAGAATCCGCATGGGCCGGGAAAAGCCGGAAGAGAAAGAAGGAAGGAGATGAGAAAAGGGTGTTTTCTGACAATCATAAAATTTCACTGCGGCAGCTGAAGTACATGGTATTTATGGATATTCTTGGAATTCTGTGTATTCTGCTGCCGGTGTACCTTCAGAATGAGACCATTGGAAGCATGGCGGTTTCTCTTCTGGCCGGACTTTTGGTATGGCTGCTTTTTGCCGGACTGCTGGCCAGAGGAATTTCCTCAGGCAGGACGCCTCTGGAAGCGGTTAGGAAGACCGCCGGCCCTCTTACGGCCTTTTTACTTCTTGCGGCCGCTGTGGTTTATCTGGCGGCACAGGCCGCGGTTTTCCTGAACCTGTGCGCTGAACTGGCGGGAACGTATCTGCTTCCGGAAACTCCTCTTCCGGTTTTGGTGCTCCTTCCCCTGGCTGCCGGACTTTTCCTGGCCAGAGGGGGGCTGGAGGTGAGAGCAAGGACCAGCGAGGTGCTGGGACCTGTGGTTCTGGTACTGTTTTTGATTATGGGGGCCGGAGCTGCTTTTGGCATCCGGAATCCGGGCAGGACGGAAGAGCTGCTGCGGATTCAGGATGAGAGCCTTCTGGGTGGATATGAGATCTTTGCCTGCGCCGGCGGGCTGTTTCTGCCGGCCCTGACCGGCCATATTAAAAAAGAAGAGGAAGGACAGGAGAAAAAGACCTCCAGGTATCTGAGAACGGGAGGAATTTTGGGCGTGCTGCTGCCCGGCATCCTTCTGCTGATTACTGCCCTGTCCTTTGGAAACGGCGGGATGCAGGCCATGGAATTCCCGGCGGTCCGTGTTATGAGCAGCGTCAGTCTTCCCGGAGGCTTCCTGAAGCGGTGGGACGTCATTTTCCTGCTTCTGATTCTCTTCAGCATGGGTCTGGCCTGCGGAAGCGCTTTTTGGAATCTGAAAGAATCCAGCCGGGCTTTATGGGAGATGATTCCCAGAGCCGGACAAAATCAAAAGGGCTGTTTGGCCTTTCAGGGACTTCTTGTACTTCTCGTCTATGCCGCCGCCGCGGGATTTCTAAACGCCCAGACAGCTATGTGTTATTACAGGGCTTTAAATCTTCAGATCCTGACGCCGTTGTTTCTTCTGGTTCTGCTGCTTCTGTATTTTCGCCTGAAAAAAACAGGAATTATGGCCGCGGCCGCCCTGGCCGCCGTATTCCTGCTGGGCGGCTGCACAGCCAGGGAGCTGGAGGAGAGGCTGTTTCCCACGGCTTTGCAGGTCAGTCTTGAGGGCGAAGAGGTGCAGATCGCCTATGCCTGGAATCAGGGGACGGGGCTGTATGCCGGAGAGGAAGAGACAGAGACGGACTCCGAAGGGGCCGCGGGAGAAAATCAAAATCCCGCGGGAAGCGGCGCGGAAGCAGAAAGCCCCCTTACCCTGGTCAGGGGAAAAAATCTGGAAGAGGTTTTTAAGAAGGTAGAGAACTACAGTGAAAGGTATATGGATTACAGCCATGTAAAGGCCCTGCTCCTGGACGAAAAAATACAGGATAAGTCTGAACTGAAGAAAGAGCTTATAGAGTGGCTGGCCGGGGATCCGGCTTTTTCGGCCAATCTGATTCTCTTTCCCATGAGAGAATCCGGCCTGAACCTTGAGAAATCCCAGGAGCACAGCAGCGGCCAGGCAGGGCAGTATCTGGAAAACCTCTACGAACACAATGATACGTATCGCAGCCAGGCTCTTACCTTGGGAGAATGGATTCGGCAGCAGGCAGAAAGTGAAAAGGAACCCCTGTAAAAGGAACGCCTCGGGGCCGGGACAAAAAAGGTGTTGTAGAATCAGGGTTTTCTGTGCTATAGTGGACAGATGAATAGGTCAGAAAAGCGGACATACGCCCAAGAGGCTCTTGTCTGTCCGTTTCATGAGATGGGAGAGGAGAACATATGAAACAGATTTTAGATCTGATCAGCCAGGAAGTGATGGAGGCTTTTGAAGCCTGCGGCTACGATCCTTCCTATGGCAGGACAGGGATTTCCAACCGGCCGGATCTCTGCGAATACCAGTGCAACGGAGCGATGGCTGCCAGAAAGAAATATGGAAAGGCGCCGGCGGTGATCGCGGCGGAGGTGGTGGAGAAGCTTAAGGCGAACCCGGCTTTTGAGCTGGCAGAGGCGGTGGGCCCCGGCTTTATCAATCTGAAGGTTAAGGGGGAATTTCTGCAGAAATACCTTCTTGAAATGCAGGCAGATCCGGATCTGTCTGTAGAAAAGACCAAGAGCACGAAGACCGTTATGCTGGACTACGGCGGACCCAACGTGGCAAAGCCGCTTCATGTGGGACATCTGCGTTCTGCTATTATCGGGGAGAGTATTAAGCGGATCGGACGGTTTATGGGACATAAAATGATCGGAGACGTCCATCTGGGGGACTGGGGACTTCAGATGGGGCTGATTGTGACGGAGCTTAGGCATCGGCAGCCGGATCTTCCGTATTTTGACGATAACTGGAAGGGTGAATATCCCAAAGAGCCGCCCTTTACAATTTCCGAACTGGAGGAGATCTATCCAAGCGCCAGCGCCAGGTCCAAGGAGGACGAAGCGTACCGGCAGGAGGCTCTGGAGGCTACGAAGCTGCTTCAGAACGGAAAGCCGGGCTATCGGGCTTTGTGGGAGCATATTTTAAATGTCTCCGTAGCTGACTTAAAGAAAAATTATAAAAAGCTGAATGTGGAATTTGACCTGTGGAAAAAGGAATCTGACGCTCAGCCCTACATCCCGGATATGGTAGAGAGGATGAAAGCGGAGGGATATGCCTATGAAGATCAGGGAGCTCTTGTGGTGGATGTGAAGGAAGAGTCCGATACGAAGGAAGTGCCTCCCTGTATTCTTTTGAAATCAGACGGCGCCTCTTTGTACACCACCACAGACCTGGCTACGATTGTAGAGCGAATGAAGCTGTTTCATCCTCAGGAGATCATCTATATTGTGGATAAACGGCAGGAAATGCATTTTACCCAGGTATTCCGCTGCGCCAGAAAGACGGAGCTTGTGGGGGAAGATACGCAGCTTAAGTTCCTTGGCTTCGGAACCATGAACGGGAAGGACGGAAAGCCCTTTAAGACCAGGGACGGAGGCGTTATGCGCTTGGAAACCCTCATCGGGGAGATCACCGATGAGATGTACAGGAAGATCCTGGAGAACCATGAGGCGGATCCTGGGGAGGCCAGGAAGACGGCGGAAATCGTAGGCCTGGCGGCCATTAAATACGGAGACCTCTCCAACCAGGCGTCCAAGGATTATGTGTTCGATGTAGAACGGTTTACTTCTTTCGAGGGAAATACGGGCCCCTATATTCTGTATACGATTGTAAGAATTAAATCCATTCTGTCAAAATATAGAGAAGCAGGAAGAACGGTGGAGATAGGAGGAATCCTGCCGCCGGCTGGAGATGTGGAGAAGGATCTGGTGCTGTCTCTGTGCGGCTTTAACAGCGCCATTGCTCAGGCGTACGCGGAGACGGCGCCCCATAAGATCTGTTCCTATATTTACGAGCTGTCCAACGCCTTCAACCGCTTTTATCATGAGACGAAAATTCTCTCAGAAGAGGACGAGAGGCAGCAGGAGAGCTGGATTCAGATTCTGGAGCTTACCAGGAGGGTGCTGGAGACCAGCATTGATCTTCTGGGCTTCTCTGCGCCGGAGCGGATGTAAAGGCTTTGGCAGAAAGGCGGCAGTGTATGAAATACATAAAACAGTTTGTCATTATACTTACTGTTTCTTTTCTGGGAGAGGTGCTGCGGGCTGTGCTGCCTCTTCCGGTGCCGGCCAGTATCTACGGACTCCTGCTGATGCTTCTGGCGCTGTGCACCGGTGTGATTCCCCTGGATTCTGTGCGGGAGACGGGGCGATTTTTGATTGAAATCATGCCTCTGATGTTTATCCCGGCGGCTGTGGGGCTTATTGAGTCCTGGGATAAGATCAGCCCCATTGTCTTTGAGCTGATTGTAATAACGGCCGTGTCCACGGTTCTGGTTATGGTTCTTTCAGGAAGAGTAACCCAGTGGGTGATCCGAAGAGAAAACAGAAAATCACAGAGTACAGGGGAGGCAGAGGGGAAATGAGAGAGATCCTGTGTGAGTCTACTTTTTTTGGAGTGGCGGTCAGCATCCTGGCCTATGAGGCGGGTATTTTTCTGAAAAAGAAGCTGAAGCTGGCGATTTTTAATCCTCTGCTGGTGGCAGTGGCGGCAGTGATTGTATTTCTTCTGCTTACAGGCGTAGACTACGACAGCTACGCGGCAGGGGCGGACAAGCTCAGTTATCTGCTGACGCCTGCTACAGTGTGCCTGGCCATCCCTCTCTATGAGCAGATCTCGCTGCTGAAGCATCACGCCAAGGCCATTCTGGCAGGGCTGGTTTCCGGCGTGCTTACAAGCCTGATCTCGATTCTGGGGATGGCTGTGGTTTTCGGACTGAGCCATGAAGAGTATGTGACCCTTCTTCCAAAGTCCATTACAACGGCCATCGGAATGGGCGTCTCAGAAGAATTGGGAGGTATCGTAACGATTACAGTGGCTGTGATTATTGTGACAGGGATTCTGGGAAATGTAATCGCGGATCCCGTTTGCCGGCTTTTTAAAATCCAGGAGCCTGTGGCGAAGGGAGTGGCGATCGGTTCTGCTTCTCATGCCATCGGAACGGCGAAAGCCATGGAGATGGGTGAGATCGAGGGAGCCATGAGCAGTCTCTCTATAGCGGTGGCCGGACTGCTGACGGTGGTGGGAGCCTCGGTATTTGCCGGTTTTCTGTAACAGTTTTCTGCGTGAGCGCGTAAAAAGTCTTTGTATTTTTATAAGAAATATGTTATATTATGGAGCAATAGGGAACAAAGGAGCTCCTGATTTGCTTAGGATTCCTTTGTATTTTTATATTACAGGAAAGTGGAGGAGAAAAAGATGAAGAGATACGTAAAGGCAGCAGTGAGCGCAGGGTGTGCGGCGGCAATGATTCTTGGGACAGGCGTTTTTGCTTCCGCGGAGGAGACGAAGACTTTGAGAGTGGCTATGGAGTGCGGATACGCTCCCTACAACTGGACGCAGCCCACGGACGAAAACGGCGCGGTTCCCATTTCGGACAGCAATGAGTACGCCTACGGCTACGATGTTATGATGGCTCAGCATATCTGTGAGGAGCTGGGATATGATCTGGAGATTGTGAAGCTGGACTGGGATTCTCTGGTTCCCGCTGTAGTTTCCGGCACAGTAGACTGCGTCATCGCGGGCCAGTCCATTACTTCTGAGAGACTGGAGGTAGTAGATTTTACCGTTCCGTATTATTATGCATCCATTATTACCCTGACGAAGAGTGACAGTGAATACGCGGATGCCAAAGGTGTGGCAGATCTTGCCGGCGCTACCTGTACTTCACAGTTAAATACAGTGTGGTACGATGTGTGCCTGCCGCAGATCGAGGATGCCGATATCCTTCCGGCACAGGATTCAGCTCCCGCCATGCTGGTAGCTCTGGATTCAGACAAATGTGACCTGGTGGTAACAGATATGCCTACAGGTATGGCGGCTGTGGTTGCGTACCCGGATCTGACGCTTCTGGACTTCTCCGGAACCGAGGATGATTTTGAGGTGTCGGATGAGGAAATCAACATCGGCATTTCTGTACAGAAGGGCAATACAGAGCTTCTGGACGCCATCAACGGAGTTTTGGAAGAGATGACCCCTGAGGACTATGAAGAGATGATGAATGAGGCGATCTCTGTTCAGCCTCTTTCTGACGCGGAGTAAAGGCTTCTGGCGACAGAAGCAGCTGTCTGGAGAGAGGGCGGCAGTCCGGCCGGTCCGGCTGCCGCGGGAAAGGAGTAGAGGATTATGCCTCAGGATTTTTTAGGAAGAATATGGTATATTCTTGACAATAACTGGATGTCCTTTCTGACGGGAGCGGTCAATACCATGATTATTGCCCTGGTGAGCACCCTGATCGGATGTGTCATCGGTTTCGCGGTGGGACTGGTCCAGACCATTCCCCTGGATAAAAAGGGGAATCCCCTGAAAAAAGGCCTGCTGTATCTGGTGCGCCTCATCTTAAATATCTATGTGGAGGTATTCAGGGGAACGCCCATGATGGCCCAGGCTATGTTTATTTATTTCGGCTCGTCAGCCGTTTTCGGAATTAATATGTCCATGTGGTTCGCGGCCTTTTTTATTGTATCCATCAACACAGGCGCCTACATGGCTGAGACAGTCCGAGGAGGCATACTCTCCATTGATCCCGGACAGACGGAAGGAGCCAAGGCCATCGGCATGAACCACGTACAGACTATGATGTATGTGATTCTGCCCCAGGCTCTCCGGAATATCATGCCTCAGATCGGAAACAATCTTGTAATCAATATAAAGGATACGTGTGTGCTTTCCACCATCGGTATTGTGGAGCTGACGTATGCCACAAGAAGCGTGGCAGGAGCTCTGTATACGTATTTTGAAGCTTTTTCCATCGCCATGGTGATTTATTTCATCCTGACCTTTGCCTGCTCCAGACTTCTTCGGATGTGGGAGAAGAGAATGGATGGAAGCGACAACTATGACCTGGCTACCACAGATACCCTGGCCCATACCAGCGGCCTGTACAAATACACGGGAAGGGAGGAGGATGACGAGTGAGTAAAGAAGAAGTAATCCGAATCCATCATCTGAGCAAGACCTTCGGAAAGAACGTGGTGCTCCGGGATATTGATTTTTCTGTGTCTTCCGGGGATGTAACGTGTATTATCGGGGCTTCCGGCTCAGGAAAATCCACTCTGCTGCGGTGCCTGAACCTGCTGGAAACGCCTACCACGGGAGAGGTGTTCTACCACGGACAGGATATTATCAAGAGCGGCATCAATGAGGCGGCCTACCGGGCCAAGGTGGGAATGGTATTTCAGAGCTTTAACCTTTTCAACAATATGACTGTGCTGGAAAACTGTATGATCGGCCAGATCAAGGTGCTGAAGAAAAAGAAAGAGGAGGCAAAAGAAAGCGCCCTCTCCTTCCTGGAGAAGGTAGGAATGGCCCCCTATATCAACGCGAAGCCCAGACAGCTTTCCGGAGGACAGAAGCAGAGAGTAGCCATTGCCAGAGCCCTGGCTATGGAGCCGGAGCTGCTGCTTTTTGACGAGCCCACCTCCGCTCTGGATCCCCAGATGGTAGGAGAGGTTCTGGATGTTATGAAGCAGCTGGCACGGGAAGGGCTGACCATGATTATTGTGACCCATGAGATGGCCTTTGCCCGGGATGTTTCCAACCATGTAGTTTTCATGGCGGACGGAGTGATTGCGGAGGAGGGAGAACCGGACCAGATTTTCAACCATCCGCAGAACCCGAAGACCACGGAATTTTTAAGCCGGTTTATGAGGGGATAAGCCGACGAAGGGATGAAAAATTTATGATTCATATTTTAGAACATTGTGTGACGGATACACTGAAGGTCCTGCCGCTTCTGTTTCTGTCTTATATTCTGGTAGAGTATATAGAACACCGCATGACCAGCCGGACCCGGGAGATGATCTTCCGGGCCGGGAAGGCAGGACCTGTAATCGGGGCTTTGGTGGGAATGATTCCTCAGTGCGGCTTTTCGGCCGCAGCGGCAGGTCTCTTTGCCGGGGGAGTGATCTCACCGGGAACCCTTCTGGCAGTATTCTTATCCACTTCTGATGAGATGCTGCCGATTCTGCTGTCAGAGCGGACTCCTGTATCAGTAATTCTGAAAATCCTTCTGATTAAAGGAGCTGTGGCGGCTCTGGCAGGCATTCTGGTGGATCTTGCGGCGGCGGCCTTCGGGAAAAACAAAAGGATGGAGCACGGCCACTCGCCTTTATGCGAACATGGACACTGTCACTGTGGGGAAGGCGGAATTCTCCGCCCGGCGCTTTATCATACCCTTCAGGTGACAGTATTTTTGTTCCTGATCAATCTGGTGCTGGGATTCGGCATGGAATGGCTGGAGGAATCCCGGGCTATGCAGGTAATCACAGGAACTGTTTTCCTCCAGGAAGCTATCTGCGCATTGGTGGGGATGATCCCCAACTGCGCGGCCTCTGTGCTGATCACACAGCTTTATCTGGGGGGAGTGATCCATGCGGGGGCGCTTTTTTCCGGCCTGCTGTGCGGGGCAGGAAGCGGTCTTCTGGTTTTGTTTCGGACAAATCGGAATCCGAAGCAGAATCTGATTTTTCTGGTTCTTCTGTATGGAATCGGACTGACAGCGGGATTTCTCATTGGACAGACGGGAATTATGTAGAAGGAAGGATAGAAAATGGATTATATGATTCGGGCTACAGCGGCGGATCAGCAGATCCGCGCTTTTGCCGCTACAACAAGGGAGACGGTAGAGAAGGCCAGAGAGTATCATAATACAAGTCCGGTGGCGACAGCCGCTCTTGGAAGACTTCTGAGCGCGGGAGCTATGATGGGCGCTATGATGAAGGGAGAGAAAGATCTCCTTACCATACAGGTAAAAGGCGACGGCCCCATAGGCAGCGTCACCGTGACGGCTGACAGCAGCGGAGGCGTCAAGGGTTACGCAGCCAATCCTCAGGTGCTTCTTCCGGCAAATCTGGCAGGAAAGCTGGATGTGGGCGGAGCCGTGGGAAAGGGAACTCTGCGGGTCATTAAGGATCTGGGGATGAAAGAGCCTTATACAGGTCAGTGTGAGCTTCAGACAGGAGAGATCGGGGACGATCTTACGTATTATTTCGCCGTGTCGGAGCAGGTTCCTTCTTCTGTAGGGCTTGGGGTTCTCTTAAACAGGGAGAATACCGTGCGCCAGGCAGGAGGATTTATCATACAGCTGATGCCCTTCACTTCTGAGGAGGTGATTCAGAAGCTGGAGGGAAAATTGGCGGGACTTCACTCTGTCACTGCTCTTCTGGATCAGGGGATGACGCCGGAGGACATGCTGAACGAGCTTCTGGGAGACTTTGGAGTAGAGTTTACAGAGCGTGTTCCGGTGGAGTACCGCTGCGGCTGCTCCAGGGAACGGATTGAAAAAGCGCTGATCAGCATTGGGAAAAAGGAACTGCAGGAGATGATTTCAGAAGGGAAAACCATAGAGGTGAACTGCCAGTTCTGCGGCAAATCCTATTCTGTGACGGTTGAGGAGCTGCGGGAGCTTTTGAAACGGGCGGTTCGGAAATAGAGGTGGCCAATGAAGGACGGATTTATTAAGGCTGCTGCCCTGACACCGGGAATCCGGGTGGCGGACTGTGAGTACAATACAAATCAGATATGCAGGATGATGGAGGAAGCCTGGGAGCAGGAGGCGAAGCTTTTAGTTTTTCCGGAGCTGTGCGTTACAGGCTACACCTGCGGAGATCTTTTCCTGCAGGAGCCCCTTCTGCGGAGTGCGGAAGATTCTCTGGAGAGGATTATCCGTCATACGGCAGACAGGGAAGGGCTGGTGTTTGTAGGGCTTCCCTTCCGGAAAGGGGGAAAGCTTTACAACGTGGCGGCGGCTATAAGCAGCGGCCGGCTCCTGGGACTGGTTCCCAAATACGCTCTTCCAAACTACGGCGAGTTTTATGAGAGACGCCATTTTGAACCGGGGCCGGAGAAGGTTCAGTGGATTTCCTGGAGGGGAGAGCAGGTTCCCTTCGGAATGAAGCAGCTCTTTGTCTGCGAAAGTATGGAAAATCTTGCGGTGGCCGCAGAGCTCTGTGAGGATCTGTGGGCGCCGGATCCCCCCAGCGTCGCCCACGCGCTGGCGGGAGCGTCTGTGATCGTAAATCTGTCTGCCAGTGATGAGGTGACAGGAAAGAATCTGTACAGAAGGTCACTGGTTTCCTCCCAGTCGGCAAGACTTTTCTGCGGCTATATTTATGCCAGCGCCGGAGAAGGGGAATCTACCCAGGATCTTGTGTTTTCCGGCCATAATCTGATCGGAGAGAACGGCCACATTCTGGCTGAGTCTTCCAGATTCGGTACGGGCATTCTGATCTCGGAGATTGATGTGGAACGGATAAACGCGGAGAGGCGCAGAACCACTACATTTCAGGAAAGGGGCGCGGAAGCTTATGTGAGACAGGGCTTTTCCATGAAGCTGGAGGAGACGGTTCTTTCCAGAAGCTTTGACCCGGCGCCTTTTGTCCCGGCGGGAAAAGAGGACCGGGACGCCCGGTGTGAAGAGATTCTGATGATTCAGGCCATGGGGCTGAAGAAGCGGGTGGAGCACACCCGCAGCAAAAGCCTGGTGGTGGGCATTTCCGGAGGTTTGGATTCCACTCTGGCCCTGCTGGTGATGGTGAAGGTCTGCGACCTTCTGGGACTTCCCAGGAGCACGGTGACGGCAGTTACCATGCCGGGATTCGGCACCACCGACCGGACGTATCAGAATGCCTGTGAGCTGACCAGAAGCCTTGGAGCAAAGCTTCAGGAAGTCGATATCCGGGAAGCGGTAAATCTTCACTTCCGGGATATCGGCCACGACGGCCAGGTACACGATGTGACGTATGAGAACAGCCAGGCCAGGGAGCGCACCCAGATTTTGATGGATCTGGCCAATCAGAAGGGAGGCCTCCTGGTGGGCACCGGTGATATGTCGGAGCTGGCCCTGGGCTGGGCCACCTATAACGGAGATCATATGTCCATGTACGGCGTGAACTGTTCGGTGCCCAAGACCCTGGTGCGCCATCTGGTCCGGTACTATGCGGATACCTGCGGGGAGGAGAAGATTCGGGAGATTCTGTACGATGTGCTGGATACCCCTGTAAGTCCGGAGCTGCTGCCGCCCAAGGACGGAAAGATCGCCCAGAAGACGGAGGATCTGGTAGGCCCCTATGAGCTTCACGATTTCTTCCTGTATCATATGATGCGCTTCGGGTGCAGGCCGAAGAAGCTGTACCGGATGGCCCTTCTGGCCTTTGACGGACAGTACGGACCGGAGACCATTTTAAAGTGGCTGAAGACCTTTTACCGGAGATTCTTCGCCCAGCAGTTTAAGCGCTCCTGCGTGCCCGATGGCCCCAAGGTGGGTTCTGTGGCCCTTTCTCCCAGAGGGGATCTGAGGATGCCCAGCGATGCCTGCGCGGATCTGTGGCTGAAGGAGCTGGAAGCTATATGATTTTATAAATATTCTGCACAGTCTAATGACTGATGCTTAAGGAAAGCAGGCGGCTTAAAGCTGCCTGCTTTTCACATAAGCTAAACCAATCAAATGCCTCCGAAATTGCTGTTTTCCCATGCTGACTAAAATTAGAAAGCAGAAAACAGGCAGGAGGAGACCTGTTTGAGATTGACAAGCAGCCGTTAGCAGACATAGGAAAGAGTTATGATTTGCAGGAAGAAATTTATATTGCAGGGCTTTATGGTGAAAAATGCGGTTTTTTTGAACTGTTTCCGGCCAAAGCGCGCGTAGCAGTACCCGCCGGTCATCGCCTATTTGGAAAACATGTTATCTCACTTCAAGACTTGCGTGGTGAAACCATTACCCTAACAAAGAAAAGACAAACACCCGCGTTTGACTTGGTTCGGGGAATGCTTGAGCAAGAGAATTTGTGTGTTCAAATCATTGACACGGAATTTTACGACATCAATGTATTTGCGACTTGTGAATTAAATAATACCCTTCTGCTCTCTCCACATATGCGCAGACATATGTCCATCTATGAACACCTGTTTTATTGATGTTGATTGCACTGTGCCATGCGGACTTGTATATCCTCTCCATCCGACGAAGGAAGTTCAAATACTATTGGATACAGCACACACATTGAAAGAGGATGGCTTTTTTTACGAAGAAAACCATTTGGAAGTCAAGCGCGAAAAAATTAAGCAGGAGAAGAAGAGTTGTGTGGCAAATTCTTCCTCCTGCCGTCACCGTGAGGCGGGGTCTGAAGGAAGCCGGAGGCAAACCACTGGATTGTTTTTTCCGGCGTAATCCCGCGGTGAACACTGATAAAATTCTCTGAAAGCTTTGTAAAAATTGCTGCTGTTGCTGTAACCGAGCATGGAGGCAATCTCCTCAACAGACAGAGTGGTTCCTTTCAGCAGAAAAGCCGCACGCTCCATCCGTTGTTCCAAAAGAATTTCGGAAAAGGATTTTCCGATTTCACGGTGCAGCAGAGTGGAAATATAGTTTGGGTGGTAAGAAAAATGCTTCGATATATCTTTTAATGTCACAACGTCAGAGTGCTCTCCCATATAACGGACGATTCTTTCTGACAGACGTTCATCTTTCGGAACGGGGCTCGACCGCTTATACTGCCTTGCCACCATCATCAGCAGCGTCAGTACCATAGGCTGGAGAATGGCCTGAGTATCCTCCTGCGGATTGGCATATTCAATTACCATCATTTCCAGAAGGGTGCGGATACAGCAGGAGTCATCAAAGCGAAGGTGAATGAATTCCTCGGAATACTCATTGGTCTGCGGATCGAGGAAAAAGCGGAACAGCTTCGTATCTGCGGACAGCACCGGCAGGAATACCTGGAAAAAAGTCTCTTTTTGAATCGGAATGCCAATGATGATAATGTCCTTTTCACTGTGTGCCGAGAGCGCATATCCGGCAAACGGCTGGCCGATATAACACTCATTTTCATGAATCGTAATGTGGTTGTCATATTTATAGCTCAGCGCGCCATAATCGCCTGAATAGGCGAAGCTGAAAAAGAAAAAATCCCGGCGGTGGAACATCTCCTGAATACACTGGAATAAAAAGAAATAGTTTGAAATTACGGCAGAAGATATAAGCGCTATCAATGCTATGCCATATTTTGGCGGTTCAGGCAAGGAAGCTCAGAGCCATGAATGAAAAACAGGATAAAAGATAAAGCTTGCCTGCTCAATCTTTTATCCTATTGCTTCGTAAAGGTTGGAATCTATCAAGATCCTTCTTAAACAGGATTATTCGCTGGCGGTCTGGAACAGCCAGATCTGAGCCGGCTCAGTGTTTTCCCCGATGGAGATCTGGGGGCTGGCTTCTGTGCCGTCCAGGGAATAGGTACCGGTTTCGGCATCATATACATAATCGGTAATATCACAGTCCTCGTTCTCCGGGTCTTCTGCTACCGTAACGATGCCGAAATCATTGTCATTGATTACAGCGATGGTATTCTCGTCTGCCATGCAGATACCCTCAGCCTTTTCCGCGGTCCATCCATATTCGCGAAGATCCAGCAGCTCCTCTTTTTCCATAAAGGAAATGTCTGTCAGCTCTTCCGCAGAAGCATATTCCGGGTAGGTATCATTGTAAGTTACATCTGTTATGTCAGAGGCCTGGGACAGATCCACCTGGTAAACCTTATTCTGCATGGTTCCGTCTGCAAGCTTGCCCTGCTCGATGACCAGAAGCGTCGTATCATCCACTGCGTAGATATCGCCGATCTTGCAGTCGCTGGGGGAGTTATACTGGGAGACGTCTACAGGATAGGCATACATTTTAACATCGCCTGTTTCAGGATCCAGCTCTACAATTCTTGTGAAGGAGGCGGTATCTGCCGTTTCTCCATTAATATCCAGAACACTCTGTACAGAAGCCAGAACCTTTCCGGAGGGAGTAATGGTCAGGCCCTCAAAGCCTCTGTTGGGGATCCGGTACTGCAGCACCTCGGGAAGTCCGTTGCCGGGCGCGTATTTTTCCAGAAGCGTTCCTTCAGAATCTGTCTTTACAATAAAGGGGCCGTATTCGTCGCAGAGCCAGAAATTTCCATCGGCATCTACTGCGATTCCCTCTGTATCCAGGCCGTTGCTGTCATAGCCGAGATTGTTCATCTCCATGTCGAGAGCCGTTTCATTGGTGGATCCTACCTGTCCGGGTTCCAGGGGAAGCCCCGTAATATTGTTTCCTTCCGTGTCCTTCAGCTCAATGACAGAGGTTACCTCCGCCCCGTCTTCTGTGACGGTGAGAACGGCGATGCTGGGGGTGAATTCGGGACACGGGAAAATCTTGGCATCCGTAACGGTACCGCCGCTGCTGTACTGGGGCGCGTCCGCATTGGGGCCGCGGTCGGTGACAGCGTAAAATTCCATCTGTCCCTCTTCGTTCAGCCCTTTAAAGGTAACAGCGGAGCCGAAGCCTGTCACCAGGCCGTTTTCAAAGTATCCCTCTTCTGAATAAGCGTAGGGAACCATGTATTCCTGAGGAACCGAGACGTCATAGGAGGCGGCTGTATAGCTGCCTGAAGCATCCGATGCCAGGGCGGAGAAAGGCAGGGACGCCAGGAGAAGTCCGGTGCTTAAAACGGTGAAAATCTGTTTTTTCATAATGATGAATCTCCTTTTCTTTTTGATCTATTTTAGAGCAGAAGAAAGGGAGGGACTATCAACGAATTGAAAAATCTGGATGTAGATAAAGTAAAAACAGGTCAAAAAAATAGAATGGCTCTCCACTTGACTGTATGCGGGAAACAGGGTACGATGAATTCAAAAAGATTTCTGTCTGCAGACAGAAGGAAACAGGAGGAAAATCGTATGAGAATCTATGTGGATGCCAAAGCGGCCCGTGACGGAAACGGTTCAAAGGAAATGCCCTTTAAGCGTATCAATGACGCGGCCCAGGCTGCCGGACCGGGGGATGAGGTACTGGTGGCGCCCGGCATTTACCGGGAGTATGTGGATCCCAGGAATGCAGGCAGGGAGGACGCCAGAATCACATATCGCAGTGCGCAGCCTCTTGGAGCTGTGATTACAGGGGCGGAGGAAGTGAAGGACTGGAAGCCGTACCAGGAAAATGTCTGGGTCTGCCGGATTGATAATTCCATTTTCGGAAGCTACAATCCGTACACCACGTATGTTTACGGAGACTGGTACTTTGCGGGACGCAGCAAACATACGGGAGCTGTCTACCTCAATGATAAGATGCTGTATGAGGCGGAGAGCCTGGAGGCCTGCCTCAAAGGGGAAGTCTATCCATGCTCCTGGGAACCGGAGGCCTCGGTCTACAAATGGTATTCCTGCCAGGAGGACGGAGAGACGGTGATTTACGCCAACTTTCAGGGCAAGAATCCCAATGAGGAAAATGTAGAGATCAATGTGCGGCGTGAATGCTTTATGCCCTCAAAGACGGGAGTGGGATATATTACTGTCAGCGGCTTTCATATTAATAAGGCTGCCACTACCTGGGCGCCTCCCGCGGCTTATCAGGATGGCATGATCGGCCCTCACTGGTCCAAAGGCTGGATTATCGAGGACTGTGAGATCAGCAACAGTAAGTGCGCCGGCATCTCCCTGGGAAAATATCTGGATCCGGACAATGACCATTACTTTACATACAAGCATGTGAAAAGTCCGACTCAGATGGAGCGGGACGCTGTGTGCCGGGGCCAGTACCATGGATGGCTGAAGGAGAAGGTGGGAAGCCATATCATCCGCCGCTGCAATATCCATAACTGTGAGCAGGGAGGCATTATCGGCCGCATGGGAGGCGTATTCTCAATCATCGAGGACAACCATATTCACCATATCAACAACATGATGGAGCTGGGAGGCGCTGAGATCGCCGGCATTAAGATGCATGCGGCCATTGATGTGACGTACCGCAGAAATTATATCCATCACTGCACGATGGGTATCTGGTGTGACTGGGAGGCACAAGGTACCCGCATTACCCAGAACCTGTTTCACGACAACCAGAAGCCGGAATTTGCCGCGCAGCTCAAGGGAGGCATGATGAGCCAGGACATTTTCGTGGAGGTAGGACACGGGCCCACTCTGATTGACAATAATATTCTGCTGTCAGACGTTAGCCTGCGCATGGCCACAGAAGGAGTCGCCATGGTTCATAACCTGATCTGCGGGGCGCTCACCTGTGTGGGAGAAGGCACAGGCCCCAGATATACGCCTTACCATATTCCCCACCGTACGGAGGTCATGGGATTTATGACGATTCTGCACGGGGACGACCGTTTCTACAACAACATTTTCGTACAGAAATGGCCTTCCAAGCCCTTTACCACTCTGCGTGACAGCTCAGAGGGGACGGATGAGGAAAATCGGGAGGTAGGTACCCACGTTATGGACGAATATCCTGCCTATGAAGAGTGGATCGCCATGTTTGACATGGATACAGATACGCCGGATATGGTTAAGCTGGAGGCGGCCCACGGACATCACCTGCCTGTCTGGGCAAAAGGAAACGCTTACTTTAACGGCGCGAAAGCCTGGAAAAAGGAGCAGGCTCCTCTGGTAGATACAGAGCATGAGGTATATGTGGACGTGATCTTTAAGGATGGAAAACCAGTCCTCTCTACCAATCTTTACGAGTTTCTGGGAGACTTTTCTGCCGGTATGATAAACAGTGAGATTCTGGGCTGTGCCTTTGAGCCGGAGGAGAGATTTGAGAATCCAGACGGCACGGATATCGTCTTTGACCGGGATTACTTCGGAGAACACCGGGGAGTAAGAGTTCTGCCTGGCCCCCTCGCCCTGGGAGAGGATGCCGGGAAAGAACTTTGGCAGTAAAAATTTTTTGAATTTGAAAATCTTATAACAACGATTACAGTCATTAAGAGGAGCGGATGCGGTTCAGAGCAGCTGCTCTTCTTTATATTGCGGTATATTTCATCTGTTGACGGCGTCGGGGATGTTGTAGTATTCTATTCTTTATGTAGTGAAAGCGGAAGACAGAAGTAAGGAGAAGAGAAGCTATGTATGAAATCATGAGTTCGGATGAGGCCATCCGTCTGATCCGCGACGGTGACTGTATCTGCGTAAATTCTTTTGTAGGCATCGAAAATCCGGTGGAGCTTCATGAAGCGATTTACCGGAGATATCAGAGAATGCAGTCCCCTAGGCATCTTACCATTATTTCCAGCGCCGGCTTCGGAGTCTGGGATGAGGAGCGCAATGCGGAGGGCTATATCCGGGAGGGAGCAGTGGATCGGCTGATCTGCGGACATTTCGGGGCCATGCTAAGCACCAAGAAGCTGGTGCTGGAAGATCGCTTCGAGGCATACAATCTGCCCCTGGGCTGTATCTCGCATGCCATCCGGGCTCAGGCGGGCGGTCTGCCGGGAGCGCTGTCCAAGGTAGGGCTTGATATCTTTGTAGATCCCAGGAGGGAAGGGCCGGGCATCAACCGGATTTCTATTGATGATTCGCTGGTAAAATATGTGGAAGTGGACGGAGAGGAATTTCTCTATTATAAGCTGCCGAAAATTAACGTAGCCCTGATTAAGGGAACCGCGGCGGACCGGAAGGGGAATATTTCCTTTGATGATATGTTCATGTCCGGAGACGCCCTCTCCATCTGTCAGGCGGTGAAGGCCAATCGGGGTAAGGTGATCGTGCAGGTAGACCGTCTGGTGAACACACCTTCACGGCCCAGAAACGCCATTATCCCCGGCTGTCTGGTGGACGCCATTGTGGTGGCGGAGCCGGAGGAGCGCAATGAGGCTTACACATCCCTTACCGGAAGCTTTGAGATTCCTTATGAAGACTGGAGCAAGTGGAATGAAAAGATCGATACGGCTTCCGCGAAACAGCTCCAAAACAGTGTGGTAGGCAATGTTATCGGCCGGAGGGCGGCCCAGGAGCTGCGGGTGGATGACATTGTGAATATCGGCATCGGGCTTCCGGAAATGGTATCCAGATATACCAGAAAAAGCGGAATGCTGGATCAGGTCACGCTAACAGTGGAGTCAGGAGGCATCGGCGGTTTCCCTGTGTCCGGAGAGGTTTTCGGAGCCATGATCGGCGCTTCTTCGGTCTATGATATGGCCAACCAGTTCGACCTATATGACAACGGCGGGCTTGATATCTGCTTTATGGGAGCCCTGGAGGTGGATAAAGAGGGGAATGTCAACGCCCACAGAGGCCCAGGGGCCTTTGCCGGCATCGGAGGCTTCGCCAATATTACGGCAAAAACACCGACAGTAGTGTTCTGTATGACCTTCAATACAAAAGGGCTGGAAGTTTCCCAGAAAAAAGGCGTGGTAACCATCCAGCGGGAGGGATTGGTACCTAAATTTGTGGATAAAGTAAGGAGCGTCAGTTTTTCCGCCAAGCGAGCCATAGCCAATGGGCAGAAGGTGCTGTATGTGACGGAGCGCTGTGTGTTCCGGCTGACTCCCAAGGGGCTTAAGCTGATCGAAGTCTATCCGGGAATCGATGAGGAAAAAGAGATTCTGGCGCTGCTGCCCTTTGAGGTGGAGAGATAGATATTGTCTTTCCTTCCGGTCTTCTATTCTTCAATAAATGAATGACTGATAATATAGAATTCTTCCTGGCTGGGCAGATATTTCTTTTCCATTTTTCCAGGGTGCCGTCATAACGCTCGGCCTCCTCCGGTGAAAAGGACATAACAGCGCTGCCGTGATAAAACCATCTTCTGCGGTCCAGGGCATGGGGCCGCAGCTCCTTTACCAGCATGCCGGCAGGGTATTTTCCGTCTTCCAGGCTTACGTGATATCTGAGGCAGCTTTTAAAGCCGCGGCTGACGTAGTTTCCGGGATTTCCAAAGATGACGATCACATCGTAGCCCAGGGCCGCTGCCTGTTCAAAGGAATATTCAATCAGCTTTTTGCCGTAGCCCATTCTCTGATACGCGGGGTCAATCGAGACGGGGCCGAAGGTAAGAATTTCTTTTTTGTTTCCTTCCCCGTCCCGCAGCCAGGCTTTTGTATACATAATATTGCCGATGATCTGCCCGTCCAGTTCCAGGACAAAATCCAGCTCCGGTATAAAATCTTCGTGTTCCCGCATGATATGGACAAGATAATGTTCGGTACAGCCGGGGGTGTATACGTTGTAAAAAGCCTTTCTTGTCAGAGCTTCCACAGCCGCCCGGTCTTTTGGTTCTTCTCTTCTAATTTCCATTTTGACGCTCCTTTTTATATGGCAATCGTTTTGCCTGAATTTAAAAGAATATACGGTTATTCTACCAGATACGGACGGGAAAGTATACCTTTCTCTGCGTTTCCTCCTTGACAAAACATCCGCTCATGGTGTATGGTAAAGTACATCAGAAGAAGATTCTAAAACGATGACGAGACCAGTAGGATGGGAAAAGCATCCAGAGAGAGGGCGGAAGCTGGAAAGCCCTTATGCGGAACCATTTGAAGACCAGCTCTGAGCGGCCCCAATCCGGCCCGGTGATTCCGTTACCATCTGCGAGCGGCCAGACACAGGAGTCCTGTTGGGAAGAAAGGACAGACCTGATTGTGGATGGCAACAAGGGTGGAACCGCGAGTAGAGATTACCCGTCCCTTGCAGCGATGAAGCTGCAGGGGATTTTTTGACCTTTATAGAAAAGTTTTCCGAAGGGTCTTATAGAGTCAAAAAAGAAAGGAGAGACGTATGAAAAACTGGATAAAAGATAATTTTCTGGCTAGCTGGACGCCCTTTGAGAAGGGGCTTTTTCTGACAGATGTGCTGCTGCTGGGGATTCTGATTGGCTGGCTCACATCGCCCCTCAAGGGAGGACTTCGTTTTTTCAGCAACAATTCCTGGGAAATAGGGGAAAAGGATAAAGAAGAACAGGAACAGGAGGAAGAATAACATGATTATTACACTGAAGGATGGATCGAAGAAGGAGTACAGTCAGCCAATGTCCGTCATTGACATTGCCGCGGACATCAGCGAAGGGCTGGCAAGAGTGGCGACGGCCGGAGAGGTCGACGGGGAGACGGTGGATCTGCGGACGGTGCTGGATCAGGACTGTCATCTTTCCATTCTCACCTTTGAGGATCCGGAGGGCGCGGGAGCCTTCAGGCATACGACTTCCCATATTATGGCGCAGGCCATTAAGAGACTGTACCCCCAGGTGAAGCTGGCCATCGGGCCTTCCATTGCCGACGGCTTCTACTATGACGTGGACAGCGATACGCCTCTGACCACAGAAGACCTGGAGAAGATTGAGAAGGAAATGAAAAAAATTGTGAAGGAGGCGCTGCCCATCACTCGCTTCACAAAGCCCAGAGAAGAGGCGATCGCATACTTTAAAGAGAAAAATGAACCTTATAAGGTAGAACTGATCGAGGATTTTCCGGAGGGAGAGGAGATCAGCTTTTATCAGCAGGGAGAATTCGTGGATCTGTGCGCAGGACCTCATTTGATGTCCACCAAGCCGGTGAAAGCCTTTAAGCTGACAAGCCTGGCCGGGGCATACTGGAGAGGCAGTGAGAAGAATAAGATGCTTACCAGAATCTACGGAACCTCCTTTACCAAGAAAGCGGATTTGGACGCATATCTGACGCGGCTGGAGGAAGCGAAAAAGAGAGACCACAGGAAGCTTGGCAAGCAGCTGGGACTGTTTATGATGCGGGAGGAAGGACCCGGATTCCCCTTCTTCCTTCCTAAGGGAATGGTGCTGAAAAACACGCTTCTGGATTACTGGAGAGAGATTCACAGGAAGGCAGGGTATGTGGAGATCTCCACTCCTATTATGTTAAGCCGTCATCTCTGGGAAACTTCCGGCCACTGGGATCATTATAAAGAAAATATGTACACCACGGTGATTGATGATACAGATTTCGCCATCAAACCTATGAACTGTCCGGGAGGCATTCTGGTTTACCAGTCAGAGCCCCGTTCTTACCGGGATCTGCCTTTGAGAATGGGCGAGCTGGGACTGGTACACCGTCATGAGAAATCCGGACAGCTTCACGGCCTGATGAGAGTTCGCTGCTTCACCCAGGACGATGCCCATATCTTTATGATGCCGGAGCAGATCCGGGACGAGATCAAAGGCGTAGCTAAGCTGATCGATGAGGTTTATCAGCTCTTCGGCTTTAAATATCACGTGGAGCTTTCCACAAGGCCGGAGGATTCCATGGGAAGCGATGAAGACTGGGAGATGGCTACAGAGGCTCTCAGGGGCGCCCTGGATGATCTTGGACTCCCCTATGTGGTAAACGAGGGTGACGGAGCTTTCTACGGGCCAAAGATTGATTTCCATCTGGAGGATTCTATCGGGAGAACCTGGCAGTGCGGAACCATCCAGCTTGATTTCCAGCTTCCGCTGCGGTTTAACTGCGAATACATCGGGGCAGACGGAGAGAAACACCGCCCCATTATGATTCACAGAGTGGCATTTGGCTCCATCGAGCGGTTTATCGGTATTCTTATAGAGCATTTCGCCGGAGCCTTCCCCACCTGGCTGGCGCCGGTTCAGGTAAAGATTCTGCCTATTTCCGATAAGCATATGGAATACGCCAGAAAGGTGGAGGATGCCCTTCTGGAAGAGGGAATCCGCTGTGAAGTGGATGCCAGGGCGGAAAAGATCGGATATAAAATCCGGGAGGCGCGTCTGGAAAAGGTTCCTTATATGCTGGTAGTCGGAGCGAAGGAGGAAGAGGAAGAGCTTGTATCTGTACGCAGCCGTTTTGCCGGGGATGAGGGACAGAAGAAGCTGAAGGATTTCATTTCAGACATAAAAGAGGAAATTTCTTCCAGAAAGATTCGGGAGACCGTGGCGGAGGAAGAACAGAAGGCGTGAAAATTGCCGGCGTCTGAATAAAAATTAAAAATTCGCAGATACTACCTTATGGAACGGAAGGCGCGGCATCCCTGAATAGGGAAGGCCGCAGGTTCCAGGATAAAATAAGGAGGTATTAGGATGCCGGCTTTAGTATGTTCCGCACAGAACTGTGTCTACAACAACGCGATGTACTGCAGCAGAGGAGATATCCGGGTTGGAGGCGCCAACGCGTCAGTCTGCCAGGATACCTGCTGCGAAAGCTTTCAGGAAAGAAAGATTGAGAGCATGAAGAGCTCCATGGGGACGCCCTCCACGGAGACAAAGATTGACTGTGAGGCAAAGAACTGCAAGTATAACAAGGGCTGCGAATGCCACGCGGGTCATGTGGATATTTCAGGAGCTGCAGCCTGCCGCTGCGAGGAGACGGAATGCGTCACCTTCCAGGGATAAAAGCTTCCGGGCGTTTGGCCCGCCGAGGAATAAAAGTTCCGGGAAAAAAAGATTGACAGGAACTGCCTTATGTGCTAATCTTACAAAGGTATGATTAACAGGAAAGCAGAGTATCCACTCTCACCCTGGCACATAAGGCAGTGACCAGCGGTTTATATTGGGGACGGAGTCATCCCTGGCATCGTAAGAAAGCCATGCCGGGATTCTGTGTCCTGATGTGAGATTAAGTGGATAACTATGTTATCCACTTTTTTATTCATGACAATAGAAAACTTGCGGAGCGTGTTTTCTATTGTTCGGGACAATCAGAAAGTCTCAGGATGGGATTTCTGTTGTATCAATGTGTGGAGGTGCAGTACAATTAGCGAATTAATGATTAACGAACAGATCCGGGACCGGGAGGTCCGTGTAATTGGTGAGAACGGAGAGCAGCTTGGAATCATGTCAGCGAGAGATGCGATGAAGCTTGCGAGGGAAGCAGAGCTTGACCTTGTTAAAATCGCGCCGACGGCCAAACCGCCGGTCTGCAAGATCATCGATTACGGAAAGTATCGTTATGAGCTGGCAAGAAAGGAAAAGGAAGCCAGGAAGAAGCAGAAGATCATTGAGATCAAAGAAGTCCGGCTGTCGCCAAACATTGATGTAAACGACCTGAATACCAAGATAAACAATGCCAGAAAGTTTATCACCAAGGGAAACAAGGTAAAGGTAACACTGCGTTTCAGAGGCCGGGAGATGGCCCATATGCAGGCCAGCAGGCATATTCTGGATGATTTTGCCAAGCAGCTTGAAGATATCGCGGTCATTGATAAGCCGATTAAGCAGGAAGGCAGAAGCCTGACTCTATTTTTGGGAGAGAAACGCTGACTATTTTAAATAAGGAGGAACATTGAGATGCCGAAAATGAAAACCAGCAGAGCAGCTGCAAAACGCTTCAAAAAAACAGGAACAGGTTTATTAAAGAGAAGCAAAGCTTATAAAAGCCATATCTTAACCAAAAAGTCTACAAAGAGAAAGAGAAATCTGAGAAAGGCAGCGATCACAGACTCTACCAATGCTCAGAACATGAAGAAGATTTTACCGTATTTATAAGAACTGGCGAAGGAGGAAATAAGACATGGCAAGAATTAAAGGCGGCATGAACGCTAAGAAGAAACATAACCGGGTATTAAAACTGGCAAAAGGATACAGAGGAGCAAGATCTAAGCAGTACCGTATCGCGAAGCAGTCTGTAATGCGCGCGCTCACTACCGCGTACGCGGGAAGAAAGCAGAAAAAGCGTCAGTACAGACAGCTTTGGATTGCTCGTATTAACGCGGCGGCACGTCTGAACGGTCTTTCTTACAGCCGTTTTATGTACGGACTGAAGCTGGCAGGCGTAGAGCTGAACCGCAAGGTGCTGGCTGATATGGCTGTCAATGACGCGGCCGGATTCGCTACGCTGGCTGAACTGGCAAAGACAAAGCTGGCATAAGGAGAATGTATGCAGGGGCGCTGTGCAGAGAGATTTCTGCTGTTGTGAAAGAACAGCGGCAGTTTTTCTGCCCGGCAGCCCTTTTTTGCTTTTTATATTGAAGGTACTTTCGGAAAAGTGGTATAATGTGAATACTGGGTGAATGCAAGCGAAGCGCAGTATGAGGTTAGTGACCATGGAATAATACGGGCAGGGGATTTGATTTTTGCTGTGAGAGGCAGGGAGATCCCTTAAAAAATGACAAAACAGATTGACTAGATAACAGGAGGTATTGGGGATGGAGAATACATATGTAATTGGACTGGATTATGGAACCCTTTCGGCCAGGGCCGTGCTGGTACGCTGTCAGGATGGCCGGGTGGAGGCCACGGCAGTGAAGCCTTACCCTCACCAGGTGATGGATCAGACGCTGCCGGACGGCAGGACAAAGCTGGGTGCCAACTGGGCACTGGAACATCCGGCGGATTATATTCTGGCTATGACGGAGACGGTCAGGGGCATCATGGAAGGCAAGGAAGATTTGAAAGATTCAGTGGTGGGAATCGGAATTGATTTTACTTCCTGCACTATCCTTCCGGTGGATGAGTCGGGAACCCCTCTCTGCTGTCTGCCGGAATATGAGAATCGTCCCCATGCGTATGCGAAGCTCTGGAAGCACCATGCGGCTCAGCCCCAGGCGGACCGGATCAATCAGGTTCTGGAGGAGCGGGGAGAGCTTCAGGGAATCCGCTATGGAGGCAAAATTTCCTCAGAGCTTCTTCTGCCAAAGGTGCTTCAGATTGTGGAAGAGGATCCGGAGATTTACCGGAGGGCAGACCAGATTCTGGAGGCGGGAGACTGGCTGACACAGACTCTTACGGGAGAGGGGCGGCGTTCCGGAAATATGGCCGGGTACAAGGCTATGTGGCTGCCGGAAAGCGGATATCCGGATAAAGAATTTCTCCGTCAGCTGCATCCGGAGCTGGAAAAGCTCGGGGAGACGAAGCTGCGGGGAGAGATGGTCCTTATGGGACAGCCGGCAGGCTTCCTGACGAAAGAATGGGCGGAAAAGCTGGGGCTTCCTGAGGGAATCACAGTGGCTCCGGCTGTTATTGATTCTCATTCGGGACTGCCGGGAAGCGGGGTGTCCAGAAAAGACCAGATGATGATGGTGGTGGGAACATCCAGCGTTCTTCTGGCTCTTTCCGAGAAGCCGTTTGCCAGAGAAGGCGTGGTCAGCGGTATTAAAGGAGGCATTGTGCCGGGATACTATGCCCTGGAATCCGGACTTGCCGCAGTGGGAGATATGCTGGGGTGGTTTGTAGACCAGGCAGTGCCGGAGACGTACGCCAAGGCGGCCAGAGAGCAGGGAATGAACCTCCACTCTTATCTGACGGAAAAGGCGTCGGAATTAAAACCGGGACAGAGCGGCCTGGTGGCCCTTGACTGGTGGAACGGGAATAAAACGCCTTTTGTGGACGGACGTCTCTCGGGAGTGCTGGCAGGGTGTACGCTGGGGACGAAGCCGGAAGAAATTTACCGGGCTCTCATCGAAGCTACTGCCTTTGGAACCAGAAGGATCGTAGATCTGTACGAGGAGGCCGGGGCCCGGATTGAAGAGATTATCGCCAGCGGCGGCATTGCGGAGAAGAATCCTTTGTTCCTGCAGATTTACGCGGATGTGTTGGGAAAGAAAATACGGGTGTCCGCCACAGAGCAGACGGCTGCAGTGGGCTCGGCGATCTATGCTTCCGTGGCGGCCGGAGCGGACCGGGGCGGCTACGGCACTCTGGGCGAGGCTGTGGAGAAGATGAGCCGGATTCACGAAAAGGCGTATCTTCCGGACGCGGGGAACGGAAAGATCTACGATGAGATCTATGCTCTCTACAGGGAGCTTTCCGGAATGTTTGATCCGGGAAAGAATACGGTTATGGCTAAGCTTCTGAAGCTGAAGAGTGAAAATAAATAAGAGAGAAAGTGGATCTGACCCGGAGCGGCTGCTCCGGGTCAGTTGTGTATCTATACAGAAATAATTTGAGGCGAATTACAGTCTGTAGTACTGCATCTTGTCTGCGTCGTCAAAGAGATCGATCTTCTGGCAGATGACTTCCTTCATAGCGCCGATGGCGTCTACATACAGCTCAAAGGGCTCTCTGACCTTCTTGTCGTTTGCCAGGGTGATTCGCAGTCTCTGGTAGAAGGCATCCTTGATATCGGAAGAAATATTGATCTTGTTGATGCCTCTCTTTACGGATTCAGCGATTTCGCTGTCGGGATTTCCGGAACCGCCATGGAGCACCAAAGGGATGGAAACCAGGGACTTGATCTCAGAGAGAAGATCCTGCTTCAGCTCCGGTTTGAAATCCTTGGGATACAGACCATGGGCTGTACCGATGGCTACCGCCAGAGCGTCTACGCCGGTTTCCTCAACAAACTTCTTTGCGTCTGCCGGAACGGTGTAGATGATATCGTCCGTGCCGCCTTCGGTATCTCCGTCTGTAGTACCGATGGTTCCAAGCTCAGCTTCAACGGAAACTCCCAGTGGGTGAGCAAAAGCTACTACTTTCTTTGTGATAGCGATGTTGTCTTCAAAGGACATATGAGAAGCGTCGATCATAACGGAGGTAAAACCGTCCCGGATGGCGCGCTCGATCTGTGCATACTCTCCGCCGTGATCCAGGTGAATGGCCATGGGAACGCGGGAATCGTTCGCGGCTTTAATACACTGAGCGATAAACGCGTCTCCCTGGAATGCCAGTTCATTGGGGTGGATGGCAAGGATCACAGGCGCCTTCTTCTCCTCGCAGCACTCAATCACTGCTTTTAAAATCTGACCTGTACCAATATTAAATGCGGGTACAGCAAAATTGTGATCATTCGCCACTGACAGTACATCGGCCATGTTCATTAACATAATAAGTATCCTCCTTAGATGAAATAAATTTTAATTCAAAAATATTATAGTAAAGAAACTTGCATATGGCAAGAAATATAGATGAAATCCTCTCAGAATCCGGAAAGATGATGTATAAAAAGTCCTGGGGATTCTGCCTCGGAACAATCCGGTCAGACGGTTACATACTTTCGGCGATCGCTTTCAGATTAGCCAGGCCTTCCACCGCCAGGGCTTCTCCGCTTTCTGCCAGTTTTCTCCAGATGGCGCAGTTCCCGGCCAGCTCTTCAAATTTCGGGTCAAAAGATTCAATTACAAGGGGGCCCTCATATCCGATATCATGGACAGCCTGGAAAAATTCTCTGAAGGGAACCAGGCCGGTTCCGGGAATTCCCCGGTCGTTTTCATTTACATGAATGTATCCCAGATATTCTTTTCCGCAGGTTTCCACTGCTCCACGGAAGCTTTTTTCCTCCCGGATCATATGGAAGCAGTCCAGATGAACCTTCATATTTCCGGTGCCCACGTCCTTGCAGAACTGGACTGCGTCAGAGGCGATATTCAGGAAATGGGTCTCAAAGCGGTTGACGCACTCAACGCAGATCATAACATCGCCCGTCTCCTTGGCGTACCGGGCGGATTCACGCATAGACTCAACGCCCCATTCCCATTCCTGCTCCGTGCGGGGTTTCTTGGTAAGATAACCCCAGCCGGCATAATTTACGCCGCCTAAAAGGGGTGAACCAAGCTCGTTGCAGATATCAATGGCTTTCTTTACTGCCTGCACGCCGGCTTTTCGGATCTGGGGATCCGGAGAGATGGGATTTGTCTCCAGGGTCAGGGTTGTAGTACACACGCAGTCCATGCCTACCCGTTCCAGCTCCTTTTTAACTGCCTCGGTGGGGAATCTAAAGGGATTGGAAATGGCGAAATCGACTACCTCAAATCCGATATCTTTGGCTTTCTGAATAATCCAGAGATCCTTTTCGCTGAAATTTTCAGCCCAGATAAAGCTGTCTACTCCAAACTTAAAATACATAGAAACTCCTTTCTTTCGGTGTTGTTTATAATCGTCTTTGTCTGTAGAGCGTTCTATACAGTAGCGGGAACGGCAGGATTATTGTTGGCGAAGTTCTGAAGAATGACCAGAGGCTCATAGGAGCTGGTATTGCGGATGCAGATGCCCTTCTTTGCTGCCTGTTCGCTCACGAAATACTCGTCTCCGGAAATATCGCCGTAGCGCAGCATTCCGGGAGCTTCGCATTCAAAGACTCCGAAGGTTCCATGGCCCTGAACCACCAGAGCGCAGTAGCAGGCCTGATCGGTGAGCGTTACCTGAGCTCCCGGCGCCACGGTTACCTCTTTTGCGGCAATCCATTCGTTGGCGTAGGCAACCCACGCCTCCTGCAGTCCTTCCTGGGTATTTTCCAGAGGCTTCGGCGCCCGGAAATAAACTTCCTTATAATCCTTCCTGGTACTCTCTTCCCAGTTGATTTGAGCGAAGATGGCTTCCAGATCATCCTTCTCCGCTTCCGGAGCGCAGTCTGTCAGAAGATTGTGAGGATTTACCTCTCCCATGGTGACGTTTTCCATAATGGTATTGACATCGCTGTTCCACTGAGGCTCATAGGTAACCACGGAAGCGGGCGCGTGAATCACTCCTGCCGGCGTATACCATCCGGTTCCAAGCTGAATCCGGTAGGCTCTGGAAAGCTCCGTGATCCGGTTGTCTTTAATATCATAATTTCTCAGGCATTCCATAACCTCTTCTTTCGTAGTAGAAGGATCGAATCCGAAATAGGTCAGTGGGAATCTGCCAAGATAAGAGTTGTACTGTCTCGGGAAATAATACGCCTCCGGTTTTCCGTGCATTCCGATTTTCTGCGCTCTTTCTTCTGTAAGATGCAGGTGATGGAACAGAGGCTTGTCATAGTCGTAAAGCTTCGCGAAGGCCGGCCAGGTGCCATATTTCTCCATAAGCGTGTCGCCTAAAAGCTCCGCACCCAGCTCTTCTACATAATCCTTTAGAAGCGACTGCTCTTTTGTAGCCGCGTCTTCCAGTACATAGCTCATTCCTTCTGTCTCTCCAGTCTTGGGACCGTTAAGAGCCTTGGCCAGAGAACCGAGCCATCGCTCGCAGATTCCGCCCCGGTCCATGCCCAGGGCATAATAATCATCCGGATGGAGACGCAGGCGGCGGCCGGGCTCGTTAAATCCTCTTGGCACCCAGGTGGGCATCAGATGAAGCACGCCTTCCCCCTTCTGAAATACACTTCTTATCTTCTCTTTGCAAGACATGGTAATCCCTCCTTACGTCGTTGGTTTTGCAAGTATCTGTGTCTGCTTTATTATAGCTGATTTGTCAGCTGTGTTCAACTCTTTCGCGAAAAAAATTTTTACGAGATCAAAAAAAATTGTATGATATGCATAATTATTCTTTTGAATGATGTTATTTTTGCTCGTTATTTCCAACATTCTCCTTGACGGATGTAAAAAATTCCGTTATTATAGAAATCAATATATGAGAAACCGAATACGATATGAATAAGACTGGAGGGGATAAATTGGCAGAGAGTTACATATTAGAATGCTCCGGCATTTCCAAGGCTTTTGGCGGTACCCAGGCCCTTAAGGACGTGCAGCTTCACGTCCGTCCCGGCGAAGTACATGCCCTTTTGGGAGAGAACGGAGCCGGCAAATCAACTCTGATGAAAATCATTATTGGCCTTTATAAACAGGATGAAGGAAGCATCACCTGGAATGGACGGCCTTATCAGGCCAAGGGCCCCGTTGACGCGATTAAGCAGGGGATTTCCATGATTCACCAGGAGCTGAATCCGGAACCTCATCTTACCATCGCGGAGACTATTTTCCTGAAGAGAGAGAGCACGGTTGGGAAATTTTTCCTCAACAAGAAGGCGCAGAATGAGCGGGCGGCAGAGGTTCTGAAAAAATTTGATTTTCCGTTCCCTCCTACAACGATGATGAAGGAGCTGACGCTGGCTCAGGTACAGATGATTGAGATTATCAAGGCGGTTTCCTGTGACGCGAAGCTGATCATTATGGATGAGCCTACCTCATCTCTGGACAGTGAGGAGACAGAACATCTTTTCAGGACGATCCGGGATCTGAAGTCCAGAGGCGTTGCGATTATCTATATTTCTCATCGTATGGAAGAAATTTTTGAAATCTGTGACCGGGTGTCGGTTTTCAGAGACGGAACGTATGTCAACAGCTGCGATATGAGCGGCGTTACCAGAGACGAGCTTGTATCCATGATGGTTGGACGAACTGTGAAGAATATTTTCCCCAAGGTGGACTGCAGGATCGGAGAGCCGGTTTTCCGGGTGGAGGGACTGTCTGGAAAAGGCTTCCATAACATCAGCTTTGAAGTGCGGGCGGGAGAGATTCTCGGTCTGTCCGGCCTGGTGGGGTCAGGGCGCAGCGAAACCATGCGGGCAATTTTTGGCCTGGATCCATTAACCTCAGGGAAGATCTATCTGGAAGGGAAGGAGATCAAGATCCGCCATCCAAGAGACGCCATTAAAAACGGAATCTGCATGGTAAATGAGGACAGAAAAGGGTACGGTCTCTGTCTTCAGCGCTCCATCCGTGAGAATATTTCCCTTCCGAATCTGCCGAAAAGACAGAAAGGACTTCTTCTGAACCAGAGACGTGAAAAGAAAGAATGTGAAGAAGCGGCCAAGATGCTTACTGTTAAGTGCGCCAGCATTGAACACACAGGTCTTTCCTTGAGCGGAGGTAACCAGCAGAAGGTGGTTCTTGCCAAATGGCTGATGGACAACCCCAAGGTGCTGATTCTTGACGAGCCCACCAGAGGCGTTGACGTGGGCGCTAAGTCTGATATTCACACTCTGATGTGCCAGTTTGCTGCAAAGGGGATGGCTGTCATTATGATTTCTTCCGAGCTTCCTGAAGTAATGGGTATGAGTGACCGTATCCTGATCTATCACGAGGGGACGCTGAACGGAGAGATCCAGCGCAGTGAGATTCTGGCAGAAAACGTCACGCAGAAACATATTCTAGCAAAAGAATTCGGCGGGGAATAGGAGGAACGGAAAGATGGCTTCGAATAATAAAAAGAAAATCCTGGGAATGGAACAGGATAAGTTTAATATGTTTATGGGTAAATATGGAATTGGTATTATTCTGATCGGCATGGTAATTATCATAGCCATTATGAAGCCGATGTTTATCAGACCCGGCAACCTGCTGAATATTTTTACCCAGATTTCCATTAACGGACTGATCGCTTACGGCATGTGCCTGGCCATTACCACCGGCGGCATTGACCTGACCGTAGGCGCGCAGCTGGCTCTTGTAAGCTGCATTCTCGGACAGCTTGTAGGCGTCAGAGAATGGGGATACCTGCCGGCCGGCATTGTGGCTGTGGCGGTAGCCGGACTGTTCGGTTTCCTGAACGGTGTGCTGATTTCAAAGTTTGATATGTTCCCCTTCGTGGTTACTCTGTCTACGCAGCTGATTGTCCGCAGTATCGCGCAGATCATCAGCAGCGGTCAGGCGGTGTCCATGGCGGATCCGGCTTTTAAGGCAATTTACGCAGGAAAGTTCGGCCCCATTCCAAGGCCCATTATCTATCTGGCCATCGTGGTTGTGATCATGTACATTATTATGCACTGGACCCGCTTCGGGCGCTACGTATACGCAGTGGGAGGCAATGTAAACGCTGCCATAGCCTCCGGAGTGAGTGTATTCTGGACGAAGACCATGTGCTATACCATCAGCGGCGTACTGGCAGGACTGGCCGGTATCATCTTCACCAGCAAGACTGGTTCTGCCCAGTCCAACATTGGTATCGGGTATGAGACGGACGCGGTTGCGGCCTGCGTGCTCGGAGGTACATCCTTCGCGGGCGGAATTTCCACTGCGCCCGGCGTGCTTCTGGGAGCAATTATCATCGGATGTATCTATAACGGAATGAACTTCCTGAGAATCGACTCCTACTACCAGTCTCTGGCAAAGGGCGTTGTAATCATAGGAGCAGTTCTTCTTGATATGGTAATGAACAAGAAAAACCGGTAAGGGACAGTTTTCGGTACCGGCGGTAAAAATGTATGACATGGAGGATTCCATTGTTATAGAAGCAAAAACTATTTAATTAAAAGGAGGAAATTTTTATGAAACTCAAAAAACTTGCGGCGATTTCGATGACTGGGCTTATGGTAATGGGCATGGCTCTTCCGGCAGCGGCTGAAGAGGCAAAGACCGGCGATGTGAACGGCGACGGCAAGATTGTTGTAGGCTACATTTCCAAGAACCTGGTTGACCCCTTCCACGTACCGATCAATGATGCGGCGGAAGAGCTTCTTCAGGGTATGGTAGATGACGGAACCATTGATGAGTTTACAGGTATTCTTGATGGAAATACAGACGGCGCGAAGCAGTGCGACCTTGCTCAGGACTGTATTAACATGGCATGTGACTATGTAATCATTCTTCCCGCTGAGGCAGTAGCTTCTGACCCGGCCGTTACCTCTCTGGTAGATGCGGGCACAAAGGTTGTTGTTGTGAATTCCAAGACAGACAGTACCGATGATCTGGCTCTGACCTACTGCGGATCTGATGATGTTTACGCAGGACAGCTTATGGCTGAGTACGTAATGGAGCAGGTTCCGGACGGCGGCGTTTACGTTCACCTTCAGGGTATCATTGGTAATTCCGCACAGATCCAGCGCGGCGAGGGTATTGTGAATACACTGGATTCTGAGAAGTGGGAGCTGGCGGCAGACGTTCCCTGCGACTGGGCGGCAGACAAGGCTGTAAATGCGGCGCAGGATTATATGGCACAGTACGGCGATGAACTGAAAGCGATTATCTGTGACAACGATGATATGTCCTCCGCAGCACAGCAGACCTGCAACGAAGCCGGAAGGGAAGATATCGTTTGCATCGGCGTTGACGGAAACCAGGGTCCTCTGTCTATGATTAAAGAAGGCACACTGGGCGCAACCGTTCTTCAGGACGGCGTAGGCCAGGTAACCGCTGGTATTGACGCCATCAAGGCTGATATCGCAGGCGAGACGGTTGAGAAGGAATATGTAGTTCCTTTCGTACTTGTTACCTCTGAGAACGTAGACGAGTACCTTACTGCAGAAGAGTAAAATGTAAAAAGAGCTGGAAGGAGCGGAGAGTACGCGGCGCGGACTTTTGCCTTCCGGGAATAAAAGCTCACAGAGAGATTTGGGGCTGTCGGATTAATCCGGCAGCCCTTTTAATATACTGAAAGAAAAACGGGCAGGGAGAAAATGAATATTTTCTTCCTGCCCGACGGCATATTTTCATAGAAAAAGTTTGAAGCATCCCCGTCCGCTCTACGGTCTGGGAATGAAAGCGCACTGCACGCCCGCCACAAAGGTATCGCCCAGGCCGATGGTATACTTGGGCTTTTCCATATAGCGGGAGGGAACCAGGCAGACGCTGTGCTTCATATCTGTGCTGTCCAGCTCCCTGGCAAAGCGGAGGCCTGTTTCACTTAAAGGACAGGCCAGGGTTTCCCGGCAGTCCTCCAGCGTTCCGTACCGGCCTGTCCTGGCTCTGGTGCTGGCCATAAGGTTTCCTATAGTCAACCCCTTTTCTATTTTGACGCCCCTTAATTCTTTTCCGTAGTACATGGAATAGTCTTTGGTGTGAAGAATGATGCCGTTTACTTTGTGGCGGTTCAGCACAAGCTCCAGGGCCCGGAGAATGTCCGGAAGAGAATGTTTGTCCATGGATTCTCCGCATTCCTGGGTATGCACGGCCAGCTCCTCTTCATTCATACCTAAAATATCCACATAGCGGGCCATAGTATGATAGACCTCATGCTTTACCTGAGGGCTCAGATAATGGGCGCTCTCAAAATAAAAGATACAGCTGGGATTTCTTTCTTTTAAGGTTCTGTAATGTCTGTCCGCCTCCTGCAGGCGCTTTTTCAGAAGCTCCACATCCAGGATGGCGTTCAGACCTGAAATGTTGTAGGACAGGATCTGCTCTGCGTGTTCTTCCAGATACCGCTGAAAACCGGGATCAATCCGCAGATCTTTGTGGATGGTGTCATAATCCATGATCAGTCGGTTGGATAAGGGGACTGTGCAGGTCTTTTGGCCGATCCGGAAGGTGTCGCCCTTTGTGTATTGAAGAATCATATGATAGACCGGCATATCATCAGTGGCGATTTCCATAATAGGAACGGGACGTCCGTCCTTGATGGTATACAGCTCCGGATAATTCATAAGCTCACATACAGGCTGGCACTTATCCGAAATGTGTGCCAGAAGAGGCATGCCTACAGCGGCCAGGGCGGCAGCGCCCTGAGCGCCGGTTCCGCCAAGGCCCCGAACTCCGGAAAAATGGCTGTTCAGATAGTCGCAGACCTCAGGCGCTGTTATGTCAATCTCGCCTCCGTCCCCCTGCAGCAGATAAGCGGCGGTGATCCGGGCCAGATCCTGCAGGCTGTCAATGGAATCTTCGGGAGATACCCGGGGAGTTTCCTTCAGGTATTCTTCGAGAAGACAGCTGTAAGCAGTCTCGTCGTACTGAAAAACAATGTCCAGATCGCTGGTATATCCGAATACGACCCGGCAGCCGGTAGCCTTGCAGAATTCGATGTCTTTTTGAAGTTCTTCCAAATAATTTGCGTAATGATCCCTGTAAGCCATAAAACTCCTTTCCTGATGCTGTTAAAGTTTATATTCTGACAGAAGGAATTCCATCTGATCCGGAACATCCCTCCGCTGCTGACGATGGGCGATCAGATATAAAAGTATATCAATCACAGCCTGGTCAAAAAGATGGCTGGCAATTCCGTAATTGGAAAAAAGCGGAACTGAGGGAAAGGTCAGCAGGCAGTAATCCGCCGTCCTGGCGGCCGCGCTCCGGGAGGAATGAGTCAGCAGGATGATGCGCATCCCCCGGGTTTTTGCCAGTTCCATTCCCTGGATGACCTGTTTGGAGCTTCCGGAATGAGAGAGTACTACAAGAGTCTCTCTGGAAGTGCCGAGGCTGATTTCGTTTAACACAGTCTCAATGACCGGACTGCACAGAGTCCGGATGCCGATGCGGCTGAGACGGAAACTGAAGTCCATGGCCGGAGGAATGGAGTTTCCGGCGGCCAGAAAGTAGACCCGGTCGCTTCCCCGGATGATATCTACACATTCTGAAAGCATCCCTGCATCTACGGTCTGTTCCAGACCGATCATATTTCTGGCAAAAAGCTTTGTAAGCTGGGAGAGATCCATAACCTCTTCCTGATCGGGTTCATTGCCTAAGAGCTGAATATACCCGAGTTCTGTAGACAAACTCAGCTTCATCTGATAGAAACCGGTGAAGCCGAGACGTTTGCACATCCGGATGACTGTGGCATCGCTGCTTCCGCTCAGTTCTGCCAGCTCCGTAATATTGAGCCGCGAAGCGTCCTCTGGATGCGCCAGGATATACTCAGCCACCTTCCGTTCGGCAGGAAACATTTCATCCAGGTGAGAGCGTATAAGATCTAAAATATGATGCTCAGAGAGCATAAACTCACCTCCAGGAGGAAACAAGATTTGTGAAAAGTGTAAAATATTTTTTTATATCAAAATAC
Source organism: Candidatus Choladousia intestinavium (assembly GCA_018712785.1). Taxonomy (GTDB): domain Bacteria; phylum Bacillota; class Clostridia; order Lachnospirales; family Lachnospiraceae; genus Choladousia; species Choladousia intestinavium. Next base: position 65,068 of record DVGK01000160.1, read on the forward strand.
AAATATCAATATAATGATGATAAAATGGCAAATAATCACACTAATTATAGTATAATTTAAACAAAGTGTCAATGGAAGCGAATGTAAAAACAGGGATATGTGAAGAAAAAAATTTTTATATCAGAAAATTATTTCCTCCAGCCGTCCGCAGCTCTAATACTCCACAGATCTTCTGGGAGTGGAGGCCATAAATTCCCTTACATGCGCTTCGCTTTGAATATAAAGATGTCCGCCGTAGCCCAGGGAATTCATTCCGCCGCAGGCTGTTGCGAAGAGGACGGCATCCTCCAGGGAGTCTCCGGACATAATCCGGTGTACGAAGCCCCCGGTAAAGCAGTCGCCGCAGCCGGTGGTATCCTTTGGCGTGACCTCATAGGGCTCTGTATAAAAACTTTTTTCGCGGTTTCTAAAATAAGAACCCTTGGCCCCCAGCTTAATCAGAACATTTTTCACACCCCGATCCAGAAAATACTCCGCCATTTTTTCGGGACTCTCTGAGATGCCGGTTACATAAACAGCTTCATCCACACTGGGAATCAGATAATCGATGTGCGGGTACAGATCTTCAAAAATTTTATTTCCCAGACTGTAATTGTCGTGGTCCATATCGGCAAAGGTCAGGACATCGGCCTTCTGAGCCTCCCGAAAGATCTTAATGATGCCTCCCTTGTCCAGATTCCCCAGAGAGTAAAGGCTTCCGGCTGTAATGGCTCTGGCGGAACGGATTACGTCAAGATCTACATCCTCCGGCAGGAGCCCGTAATTTTTCCCCTCTTTAATGATAAAGGAGTGTTCTCCGTCCGGTTTGATTACCACAATGGCTGTGGGAGTGGTGCAGTCGTCGGCCTGGAGAATAAAACGGGGGTCAATGCCTTCCGAACGCATATTGCTGATCAGGGAATCTCCGGCAGGTCCTTTTTCCACTTTGGCATACAGGGTGACCTCAGATCCCAGTCGGGCGATGGTGCAGCATTCATTGGCCGCGTCGCCTCCTGAAGACAGGATCAGTTCGTCGGCCAGAGTAGAATACCGGGTCAGGGCATCCTCGGGAATGTTTACTACGAGAATATCCTGGATCAGCTGTCCGATGCAGATAATGTTGTATTTCTTTTGGTGTTTCATGTCAAATCTCCTTTCAAAGCTAAATCTTTTCGTAAAATTGGTTGATATAGTAAAGTGCGCCGCCGACTGCAGATGATTCCAGCTTCAGTGTGCAAGGTTTCAGAAAAGCAGTATCCTTCCGACCGAAAGTAAGACGTTCTTTTACAAGCTCCTTCAGGCGGTCCAGATAATTTTCAATATAAGCTCCCACATATCCCCCAATTACAATATCACAGTCAAAGCAGACCCGGATATTATTAATAAGGATGGACAGATAGTGAAGGTATGTATCAAATATGGCTTCCAGTTTTTTGTCACCCTGGTTTAAGTGCTCAAAAAACAATGCCAGGTTGTCATCTGTATACTGAGCGAGGACAGAGGCGGAACAATAAGCGTCCGCGCAGCCGAAGCGGCCGCAGTGACAAAGGCGGCCATTCGGTACAAGGGTTAAGTGACCAAATTCACCGCTGCGGCAGTTGGTACCTGGATACATGGTTCGGTTAAATAGGATTGCTCCTCCTACACTATTCCCCAAAAAAAGATAGACCATATTAGAAGCCGGAGAAGAATAATGAAATTCTGCCGAACCGCTGGCGGAGGCATCGTTTAACAAAATGTAAGGGAGATCTGTATACTTACGGAAAATAGTATAAAAGTCCTTATGGATCTTCACCAAATTTGCTTCTTCAATGGATGTTCCGTCTTGGACTACAATACCGGGAATCGAAATTCCCATTCCCAAAATGTTTTTTCTGGGGATTCCTGTAGAAAGGATGAAATCCTCTGTTTCCTGGGACAGGGTCGTATAGTATTCCGGCGTATTATCCGAGGGAAGTCTTTTCCTTAAAGATTTTATAATATTTCCTTTTAAATCCACCATTACAAGAGCAAAATGATTTTTTGTCAGATCCAGGCCCAGCGCCACGTGTGCAGTGGAAACCAGGGAAATGGCCTTTGCTCTTCGACCTATATTTGAAACAAAAAAGCCGCTTTCTTCAATCAGCCCCATGGCTTTTAGTTCTGTCAGATTCTGCGTGACAGTAGGCAGACTCATAGAAAGCTGCGCTGAAATATCCTGTTTTGCTAAGCGATCGTTCTGCGCAATCAGCCGGAAAACTCGGTTTCGGTTTACCTGTTTGATGCTTGGAAGTTTCGTGGACATTAAGATTCCCCTTTTTTATAAAAAAATTTTGTAAAATAATTCTATACGTAAAGCATAAACGAAATAAGGAAAAATTTCAACAAAAAATTACAAAAAAATATTGACAAG
>DVGK01000016.1 GCA_018712785.1 Candidatus Choladousia intestinavium
TTTAACAGTGACAGCACAGAGTTCGGCGGCGATGGGAATACGAATCCCAGGGTGAAAGTGTCAAAGAAGAGCGAATGTGATGAGAGAGAAAATTCGATTCGCGTGCTTGTTCCGCCTATGGGAATTTCGATTTTCAAGTGTACCCGTACAGAGGAGAGCGAGACAGAAAAAACGGTTAAAACTGTCAAAGCCCGCCGGACGAAGAAAGCGGTCGCCGGAAAGAAGGAGGAACCCGCTGCTAAAGCAGCGGCAGAAGATACAGTCGCAAAAGAAAAAATCCAATCCTCTGAAGAAGCAGGAAAGGAAGAAATAAAAGAGGCGCCGACAAAAACGGTTCCCGCAAAGAAAGAATCCGGAGAAAAAAACGCGGCAGAGATTGCCGCTGAAAAGATAAAGCCGGAAAAGGAAGCGGCGGCAGAAAACGCTGCTGTAAAGGCAGAACAGAAAAAAGATGGGGAAGAGCCCAAAACAGCAAAGAAGACTGCGGGAAGAACAAAAAGGAATGTGAAGAAAGGACAGGCCTGAACATCCGTTTCGTTCATTTTGCGGCAGCCAGGAAAGACGAGGTGCCCATCCACAGGAGAGAAAGGAGCGGAAAAATCGTAAATGGCGAATGGAAAGAAGGACCAGGAGCATATTCATGTACATGTGAGAGAGGACGGAACGGCATATGAACATACCCACTCTCATTCACATACTCATACGAATACGAAAGCGGTTTTAAACCGGCTTGCAAGAGTGATTGGGCATCTGCAGTCTATTAAGCATATGGTGGAGGATGGAAGGGACTGCAGTGAAGTGCTGATTCAGCTTTCAGCTGTGAAAGCGGCCATTAACAGTACAGGCAAGGTCATCCTCCAGGATCATATTCAGCATTGCCTGGTGGACGCTGTGGAAACCGGGGACATGGAGGCGGTTCAGGAGTTAAGCAAAGCAATTGACTCTTTTATAAAATAAAAAATTCGGTTATGGCTATCCAAACTTTGACAGAATGTCAATCTCTCAAAATAAACATATTCCGAAAAGGAGGTGTATGTTATGGGAAATTTTAGTTTGGCGGAAATTTTACATAACAGCAAATATTTAGTATGTCTGACCGGGCGTGAGATGATTGTAGAAGACGGCATCGATTCAATGCGGGATATGAAAACCGCCTATGAGATCGAGCTGAAGTATGGATATTCCCCGGAGGAAGTTTTCAGCGCTCAGTTTTTTTCCACCAGGCCGGAACAATTTTATAAGTTTTACCGGGACGAGGTGCTGGCCCAGGTGAAAGAGCCGGGAAAAGCTTACTATGCTCTGGCGGCTCTGGAAAAAATGGGGATTTTAAAATGCACAATCACAAGACAGCTTTTCAACCTGGTAAAAAGAGCGGGCTGCCAGAATGTGTACAATCTTCATGGGAATATTTACGACAACAATCACTGCCCAAGATGCGGGCGCATCTATTCCATTGATTATATGAAGAAAGGAAAGATTCCTCTCTGTGAGAAATGCGGGATTCCCATCCATCCGGGTGTTATCCTCTTAGGAGAGATGGTGGAGATCGGATTGACCACCCGGGCGGCAGATGAGGTTTCTAAGGCGGATACGCTGTTGATTCTCGGAAGCGATATGAGAACAGAGATGGTCCAGCAGTTTATAAAATATTTTCAAGGAGAGAGGGTTGTTCTGATTAACGCCGGTCCCCACTTCGCAGACCAGGAAGCGGATTACTGTCTGTATGGAAAGATAGCGGATATTCTCACTGCGGCTGTGGAAGAGCTTCAGGGAAAACCAGAGTATCTGCGGCAGGAAGAAGTGATGGAAGAAGCAGAAAAAGGCCCATCAGCTTGAAGAACGGAAGACGCCAATAGGGAGGAGCACCAGTGCGGCTGTAGGGGCTGCGGCCTGCTGGAGGAGCGGATATTTATTTTTTATTAAAAACGAAAAAAACACTTGCCAAATATTATAAAAGTATATATAATGAATAGGTCGGCTGATGAATTCAGCCGAGATGCTGGATTAGCTCAGTCGGTAGAGCGACGCATTCGTAATGCGTAGGTCGTGGGTTCAAGTCCCATTTCCAGCTTAAAGATTAGCCCTGTTTTTCAGGGCTTTTTGTTTTTATTCCCGTGAGCAACAAGCCGAGCGGATATGCTCGCCTGTCTATTTGGCGACGGCTGCGAGGGGCGCTGTATGCCAGCGACACACGTTTAGCGCCGACTGAAGCGGAGCGTAGACCAAATACCCGCAGCTCTGCTGAGCTCCAAATTTGATGCCCGTAGCTTGATGCGGGGTTTTTGACTTACATCAGAGGTATTGATCTGGCAGGAGGCCATTTAACGCAAAAACCGCTGCCAAACAGCAGCGGCCTCCCATCTGCATACATAAAGTACAGATTCAGGACTTATATAAAACTTTTCATCATGGAGATAGGGGGACTCGAACCCCTGACCTATACGTTGCGAACGTATCGCTCTCCCAACTGAGCTATATCCCCGAACTGGAAGCAAGGAGGCTCGAACTCCTGACCTTTCGCGTGTGAGGCGAACGCTCATCCCGGCTGAGCTATGCTTCCGTCAAAAGCTATTATAGCACTTTCTGTTAAAAAATCAACTGGAATACTAAATTAAATTTTCCGGCTGCGCAGAGGATATAGAGAAGAATTTTTCTTGACAGGAATGGGGGAAAAGATTATTATTTTTATAACTTCATAGTCGGATGATGAATTTGGGAGAGACTCAGAATCGGATGTGCTGGCGATGGGCTTGAGAATTTTGTCGGCAGGCCGAGTCCGGTTGCAGGAGCGCCGAAGGGGAAGTCGCAGCAAACTCTCAGGCAAAAGGACCAAATTCGGACGACACTCTGGAAAGACAATGGGGCGCCGAAGAAGTAAATCCTTACTGTATAAGCAGAGGAGAAATCTTTCAGGTACAGAAGACAGAGACGCACAAGGTATATGGTATTGCTTTTGCAGTACATGTATACTTTGTGCGTTTTTTGTTTATAAAATTCTGCGTTTTTCCATGGAAGTCAAAAGCCGGAATTCTGCTGATGCCGCGGATAAAAAGACATGTGCGGCAGAAAATCCGGGAAAGAGAGGAGGAATCTTTGTGGAAAAAAAGACACCGCTGTATGAGACGCACGTGAAATACAACGGAAAAATGGTTCCCTTTGCAGGCTACCTTCTTCCGGTACAGTACGATACGGGAGTCATAGGAGAACACATGGCTGTGCGGGAGGCCTGCGGCCTTTTTGATGTCTCTCATATGGGGGAGATTCTCTGCAAGGGAAAAGATGCCCTGGCAAATCTGAATTATCTCCTTACGAATGATTATACGGAGATGTATGACGGGCAGGCGAGATACAGTCCTATGTGCAATGAGCAGGGAGGTGTGGTGGATGATCTTATTGTATACAAGATACGGGAGGAGCATTACTTTATTGTGGTAAACGCGGCAAACCGGGAAAAGGATTTTGCGTGGATGAAAGGGCATGCTTTCGGCGATGTGACTTTTACAGATATCTCCGATACGACTGCCCAGATTGCTCTTCAGGGGCCAAAGGCTTTGGAGATTTTAAAGAAGCTGGTACAGGAAGAAGAGATCCCCGAAAAATATTACAGCGCAAGGTTTAACGGACGCATCCGCGAGATTTCCTGTATTATTTCCAGGACGGGATATACCGGGGAGGACGGATTTGAATTTTATGTCCCTGCCCAAAACGCGTCAGCCTTGTGGGAGCTTCTCATGGAAGCGGGAAAAGAGGAGGGACTTGTCTGCTGCGGTCTGGGAGCCAGAGATACGCTGCGGCTGGAGGCCTCCATGCCGCTGTACGGTCATGAGCTGAACGAAGAGAGAACACCTCTGGAGGCGGGACTGCAGCCTTTTGTGAAGAGACAGAAAAAAGACTTTATAGGAAAAAGCGCTATGGAGGAAAAGGGGGATCCGAAAATGAAGCGGGTCGGGCTGAAGGCCGTCGGACGCGGAATTCTCAGAGAGAAGCAGGAGGTTTGGGACCAAGAGAAGAAAATAGGCTTTATCACATCAGGAACTTTTTGTCCTTATTTGAAGCAGGCGGTGGCAATGGCAGTAGTTCCGGCAGAATACAGTGCGGCGGGCAGAAAAGTCCAGGCAGACGTAAGAGGACGTAAAGTGGATGCTCTGGTGGTTGATCTTCCTTTTTACAAAAGGAAAAATAAATAGAATAAAAATGAAAGAGAGGACTTTATTATGAATCATCCGACAGATCTTAGATACAGTAAATCTCACGAGTGGGTAAAATTTTTAGATGATACGACGGCGCTGATCGGACTGACCGATTATGCCCAGGACGCTCTGGGAGATCTGGTATTTGTAAACCTTCCGGAAGAGGGAGATAGTGTGACCGCAGGAGAACCCTTTGGCGACGTGGAATCCGTAAAGGCAGTTTCGGACGTGTATTCTCCTGTAACCGGCGCGGTCGGGAAAATTAATGAGGAGCTTCTGGATGTTCCGGAAAGAATGAACGAAGCTCCCTATGACGCCTGGCTGATACAGGTGGAAAATATCACGGAAAAGCAGGAACTGATGACGGCGGAGGAATACATCCGTTTTTATGAGAGCGAGGAAGAGTAGCATGGGATCTTTTTTACCGAATTCCCGGCAGGAACAGCAAAGAATGCTAAAGGAAACCGGATATGAGAATTTTGACGCGCTTTTTTTACAGATACCGGAAGCAGTCAGAGTGGAGGAGCTGCATCTCCCCGGAGGCATGTCAGAGGTGGAAGCTTCGGCCTGGATGGAAGAGGCCGGGCGGAAAAACCGGCTGTTTCGACATATATTCAGGGGCGCGGGCGCTTACAGCCATTATATTCCTGCCATTGTAAAAAGTGTAGCCGGCAAGGAGGAATTTGTGACAGCCTATACGCCCTACCAGGCGGAGATCAGTCAGGGACTTCTGCAGGCCATTTTTGAATATCAGACGATGATCTGTGAGCTGACCGGCATGGAAGCCTCCAATGCATCCGTCTATGACGGGGCCTGCGCCGCTGCTGAGGCGGCGGCCATGTGCAGGGACAGAAAAAGAAATAGGGTATGTATTTCGGAGACAGTAAATCCTCTGGTAATTCAGACTGTAAAGACGTACTGCTTCGGAAACAATATGGAGATGACCGTGATTCCGGAAAAAAACGGAATTACAGATACAGAGGCCCTGCGGCGGGAAATTTCTGATTCCTGCGCCTGCTTTCTGATGCAGTATCCGAATTTTTACGGAAATATAGAGGATGCTCGGCTCCTTGGAGAGCTCGTTCATGGAGCCGGCGCCAAATTCATTATGAGCTGCAACCCTATTTCTCTGGCTGTTTTAGAAACGCCGGGAGAATGCGGCGCGGACATTGCCGTGGGGGAGGGACAGCCTCTGGGGCTGGGATTATCCTTTGGAGGCCCATATCTGGGATTCATGGCAGTAAAGGAACAGCTGACGCGGAAAATGCCGGGAAGGATCGTGGGTGAGACGAAGGACGCGGAAGGCAGCCGGGCTTTTGTACTGACGCTTCAGGCAAGAGAGCAGCATATAAGAAGAGAGAAGGCAGGAAGCAATATCTGTTCCAATCAGGCGCTCTGTGCACTGACTGCCAGTGTATACCTGTCGGCTATGGGAGCCGAAGGACTTGCGAAGGCGGCAAACCTCTGCTTTTCAAAAGCGCATTATCTGCAGAAGGTTTTGGAAAAAGCAGGGCTGGCTTTAAAATATCATTCTCCTTTCTTCCATGAATTTGTGACTGTTTCGGATACCCCTTCCGGCAAGATCCTGGAAGCGCTGGAGAAAGAAGGAATTTTGGGCGGACTCCCCTTAAGCGAGAAGGAAATACTCTGGTGCGCCACAGAGAAAAACACAAAGAAAGAGATGGACCAGGCAGCGAAGATTGTTCAGGAGGTGACAGGGCTGTGAAATTGATTTTTGAACGGGGAGGAGAGGGACAGAGCTGTACGATTCTGCCAAAATGCGATGTGCCGGAGCTTTCTCTGGAAACGTCGGCCAGAAAAAAAGAGCTTCATCTGCCTCAGGTGTGTGAGAATGAAATCAGCCGCCATTATACGGAGCTGGCAAAACAGGTATATGGGATTAACCACGGATTTTATCCCCTCGGTTCCTGTACGATGAAATACAATCCTAAAATTGACGAAGAGATTGCCGCTTGGCCGGAGTTTACAGAGATTCATCCGCTGCAGCCTCAGGAAACGGTACAGGGGTGTCTGGAAGTGCTGAATACAGCCCGGAAATATTTATGTGAAATCACAGGCATGGACGATATGACTTTCCAGCCGGCGGCAGGAGCTCACGGGGAATTTACAGGTCTTCTGCTTATAAAAGCCTACCATCAAAGCAGGCGGGATACGGGAAGAACGAAGATTCTTATTCCGGACTCCGCTCATGGAACGAATCCGGCCAGCGCGGTAATGGCAGGCTTTCAGGTGGTAAATATTCCTTCCGGGCAGGACGGATGCGTGGATCTGGAAAAATTAAAGGAGGCTGCCGGAAAAGATACGGCCGGGCTGATGCTTACGAATCCCAACACAGTGGGACTTTTTGATAAAAATATCCAGGAGATTACATCCATCATCCATGAGGCGGGAGGGATTACTTACTATGACGGAGCCAATCTGAATGCAGTGATGGGAATTGCCCGCCCAGGGGATATGGGATTCGATGTGGTGCATTTAAACCTTCATAAAACATTTGCGGCGCCCCACGGGGGCGGCGGACCAGGAAGCGGCCCGGTAGGCTGCAAATCTTTTTTGAAAGAATTTCTTCCCGGGCTGCAGCCGCGGGAGGAGGAAAAGGGGCTGACGCTCCAGGCCCCCAGTCGTTCAATCGGCGCGGTTAAGGCTTTTTACGGGAACTTTCTTGTGGTGGTAAAGGCTCTCACCTATCTGCTTATGCTGGGAAAGGAAGGAATTCCCCAGGCAGCGGAGAATGCCGTTTTAAATGCCAACTATATGATGCACAAGCTGAAGGCTTTCTATCCTATGGCATACCCGGAGCCCTGTATGCACGAATTTGTCATGTCAGCAGAGAAGCTGAAGCGGGAAAAGGGAGTGTCGGCTGTGGATATAGCCAAGGCTCTGCAGGATTGCGGCATCCATCCGCCCACCATGTATTTTCCGCTGATTGTACATGAAGCTCTGATGATTGAACCCACGGAGACGGAGAGCAGAGAGACGCTGGATCAGGCCATAGAGGCTTTCTGCCGGGTCTGGGAAAAAGCGCAGGAAGAGCCGGAAAAAATTTTGTCGTCTCCTCATTATTCCGGCATAAAAAGACCGGATGAAGTGCAGGCAGCCAGGAAGCCCGTACTCAGGTACCGTTTTTTAGCCGGAGCGGAGAAGGAATAGGAATAGGGGAACGAATGGCTGACGTTTTACATGCCTGCTTTCAGCGGGAAACAGAAAGCGCAGGAAGGAGGAGGTAAATGATCCGTAAACTCACCACTTATACAACCAAGAATCTTCTTCCCTACAGGAATCAGGCAGTGGAGGAGTACCTGACCTTCCATACAGAGCCGGAGGAGTGCATCCTGTATCTGTGGCAGAATCGGAAAACAGTAGTAATCGGCAAAAATCAGAATTGCTGGAAAGAATGCCGCGTACAGAGGCTGGAAGAGGACGGCGGATATCTGGCTCGGCGCCTTTCTGGCGGCGGCGCCGTATTTCACGATTTTGGGAACCTGAACTTTACATTCTGCGTCAGAAAAGAGAACTACGATGTAGGGAAGCAGCTGGAGGTGATTCTTCAGGCCGTCAGGGATATGGGACTTCCGGCCAGGAAAAGCGGCCGGAATGACCTGATTATAGAAGGACAAAAATTTTCAGGCAATGCGTTTTACCGATCCGGAGATTTCTGCTTCCATCATGGAACGCTTCTGGTGGACACAGAT
>DVGK01000017.1 GCA_018712785.1 Candidatus Choladousia intestinavium
AATTTTGAAAATAGAGGCATACATAGACGGAATTTCAGGAGAGATTCCTTTTGCCGTGGGAGAGAAGATTGGTAAGACCGTGGATTTTGCCGCAGGAAGGAACCGGTATATCGGATATCTGATTTCACTGGCCACCCGTTCTTACAAGGGGAAAAGGGTAGGCCTTGACTGCGCCAACGGAAGCGCCTGGATGATCGCCAAGAGTGTATTTGACGCTCTGGGAGCCAAGACCTATGTAATTGGCAATGAGCCGGATGGAACGAATATTAATAAAAACTGCGGTTCCACGCATGTGGAGAAACTGCAGCAGCTGGTGCGGGAAGAACATCTGGATGTAGGTTTTGCCTTCGACGGCGACGCGGACCGATGTATGTGCGTGGACGAGAATGGAAATGTCATAAACGGCGATCTGATTATCTATATTTACGGCTGTTATCTGAAAGACCGGGGAAAACTTACAGGAAACAAGGTGGTAACCACCATTATGTCGAATTTCGGACTTTATAAAGCGCTGGACGAGGCAGGGATCGAGTACGAAAAGACAGCAGTGGGAGATAAGTATGTGTATGAAAATATGGCCAGCAACGGTTATAGGATTGGCGGGGAACAGTCCGGCCATATTATTTTCAAGAAATACGCCAATACAGGGGACGGTATTCTTACAGCTATTAAGATGATGGAAGTTATGCTGGAGAAAAAGAAAACTCTGGCGGAGCTGGCGAAGCCGGTGAAGATCTATCCTCAGGTGCTGAAAAATATCCGGGTGACGGATAAAGCCAAAGCTCAGGCAGACGCGGATGTACGGGCAATGGTTGACCAGGTGGCCAAAGAGCTGGGCAGCGATGGAAGGATTCTGGTGCGGGAGAGCGGTACAGAGCCGGTGGTCCGGGTTATGGTAGAGGCTCCGGAAAAGGAGATCTGCGAAAAGTATGTGGATCAGGTGATTGATAAAATCGTAGAGAAGGGATACAGGGAGGAATAGCCTATGTGCGGAATTGTTGGATATGCAGGTTCCAGGGAAGCTGCGCCGATTCTGCTGGAGGGCTTATCGAAGCTGGAGTACCGGGGATATGATTCGGCCGGTATTGCAGTAGAACGGGAAGAGGAAGGCGGCCCTGCCATTGAAGTAATCAAAGCCAAGGGGCGTCTCCAGGTACTGATGGAAATGACGGACAGCGGAAATGCTGTCCGGGGCTGCTGCGGAATCGGACATACCAGATGGGCCACACACGGAGAGCCCTCTGTGGCGAACGCCCATCCGCATTTTTCCAAAGATAAAAGAGTGGTGCTGGTTCACAACGGCATCATTGAGAATTATAAGGAACTGAAAGAACACCTGGAAAAGAAGGGATATGAGTTCCAGTCAGAGACAGATACGGAGGTACTGGCGCTTCTCCTGGACTCTTATTACAAGGGGGATCCCCTGGAGGCGATCGCTAAGGTGCTGGGGCGGATCCGGGGCTCTTATGCTCTGGGAATTCTGTTCCGGGATCAGCCGGGAAGCATTTACGCGGTCCGGAAAGACAGCCCTCTGATTATCGGAAGATCAGAGGAGGGAAATTTTATCGCCTCGGATGTGCCTGCCATTCTGAAGTATACAAACCAGGTATGCTTTATTCAGGATATGGAGATCGCCAGGCTGACCAGGGACGGCATCACCTTCTACGATCTGGACCAGGAAGAGATCCGGAAAGAGTTTACCATCATTGAATGGGATCAGCAGTCTGCTGAAAAAGGTGGTTTTGAGCATTTTATGCTGAAAGAAATCTATGAACAGCCCAGAGCTGTGGCAGATACCCTGAATCCCAGGATTCAGGAGGGAGAGATCGTCATTGAAGAGCTGGGAATGTCTCCGGAGGAAATCCGGCAGATTGACCGGCTGCAGATGGTGGCCTGCGGTTCTGCCTATCACGTATGCATGAGTGGAAAGTACGTTCTGGAGCGTCTGGCCGGCATACCGGTGGATGTGGATCTGGCCAGCGAGTTTCGGTACAGAGATCCCATTATGACACCGGATACTCTTGTGATTGTGGTAAGCCAGTCCGGGGAGACGGCCGATACGCTGGCGGCTCTGCGGGAGTCCAAAAAGAGGGGCCATAAGGTTCTTGGAATTGTCAATGTAGTGGGAAGTTCTATCGCCAGAGAGGCGGACAGTGTTCTGTATACCCTGGCAGGGCCGGAGATTTCTGTAGCTACCACAAAAGCCTACAGCACCCAGTTGATCGCGGTATACCTTCTGGGGATTCTCTTTGGAAAAATCCGGGGAAGAATCTGCCAGGAGCAGTATAAAGAGTATGTGGAAGAGCTTCAGAAACTGCCTGCTAAAATTCAAAGGATTCTGGATGAAAAAGAACGGATTCAGTGGCTGGCCAATAAGTATTCCCATGCTAAGGACGTATTCTTTATCGGCCGGGGACTGGACTATGCAATTTCCATGGAAGGGTCCCTGAAGCTGAAGGAGGTATCCTACATCCATTCAGAAGCTTATGCGGCCGGAGAGCTGAAGCATGGGACCATTTCTCTGGTGGAAAACGGAACGCTGGTGGTAGGAGTGGCCACCCAGTCGGAACTTTTTGAGAAAGAGATCAGCAATCTGGTGGAGGTAAAAAGCCGGGGCGCTTTTGTGCTGGGACTGACCTCCTACGGAAATTACAGCATGGAAGATATTGCGGATTTTACCATCTACGTTCCCAAAACTATAGAGTGCTTTGCCACCAGTCTGGCGGTAGTGCCTCTGCAGCTTCTGGCTTACTATATATCCGTAGGAAAGGGGCTGGACGTAGATAAACCCAGAAATCTGGCAAAAAGCGTCACAGTAGAGTAAATTGAAAAGGAAGAGCCGGAGAACATGGTCTGTCATGTTCCCGCTGTAAAAAAGAAAAGGAGCTTTCCGCCGGAAGGCTTCTTTTTTCAGGTTTTCCGCAGAAGACAGTCATAGCATCTTTAAGATAATCCACCTTTTTTAAAAATCTTCAATAGAGCTTTACGGAGATACATAGTATAATTCATGACAACAGAGAGTTTGGGGAGCGTATTTTCTGTTATTTAGAGAATACTTTCAGATTCACATTTCCGCATGTCAGTTTACGCAGAATCAAGGAGGGAAAGAGGTGTTCCAGCGGCTACTGAAGCAGTATAACAGCTGGAAGCTGGGGCAAAAGCTTATGTGCGCCTTTGCCCTGGCTTCCATTATTCCTATTTTGTTTGTGCAGATTTTCGGATTTCAGCTGAACCGAAGAAATATGACCCAGAAAATCGATGAGCTTATGGTAAATAACCTGACGCAGATTGCGGAGAGGGTAAATTTAAATATCCAGGTTTACACAAATCTCATTTATCAGATTTACCGGGATGAGCAGGTGATTGAGAATGTACTGGCTCTGACCGATGAAGAAAACAGTCGGAAAGCAGTGGCATACAATCTGATCACAGACCGGCTGAAGCAGTATAACAACAGCGAGGCGGGAATCCGCTGCCTGGCTGTTGTGTGTCCCGACGGCACCTCCGTGGTCTATGATTTTCAGAATGATTCTTCTCTGGACACCATCTGGCACAGCTACAAAGATCTGCGGCAGATTCCTCCATACCGGGAAGCTGTTGATGCTCCCAGGATGGTGCTGACCGATACCATGACTTTTCAGGGGGACAAAAATGAAGGGCACTTTTTTCATATTTCAAAGCGCCTGTTTGACTTTGACCATCTGGACCGGGGGAGTATCGGTACGGTAGTTATGACCATTGATGAACGGATCTTAAATACCATCTGCAACAACAGCGGGGATCTCCTGGAACAGAGCCTGAATTTTATTCTGAATGAGGACAGACAAATCATTACATATCCGGATCCGGATTTTTCCGGAATGAAAATGAATCCTGAGCTGAAAGTAGAGGATTTCGTTCAGGTATCCGGATATCTCAGAGATCAGAAAATTGCCATAAATCAATATGAAGATCCTGTAACGGGATGGATTTTCTGCAATGCTTATGATACGGAGTATATGCTTCGGGATCTTTCAAGAACTCAGCAGGCTCTGATTCTGGTGACATTGGCGGTTCTTCTCTTTACCACTCTTTTAATTGTATATACGGTGCGGACCATGGACGCCTCCGTGCGCTCGGTGGTATCCGGTATGCAGCAGGTGCAGAAAGGCAACCTGGATGTTGTGGTGCCGGTACAGTCTTTCGACGAGATCGGAATTATCTCAGATAATTTTAACAGTATGACCGTAAAGGTAAAAGAACTGATTCACCAGGTGGAACAGGCCAAGGAACAGCAGAAAAACGCGGAGATCCGCGCCCTGGAAGCCCAGATCAATCCCCATTTTCTATATAACACGCTGGACTCTATCAACTGGATGGCAATCGAAAAAGAGGAGTATGAGATCAGCCGGATGCTGCGGAATCTGGGGGTGATTCTCAGATACAGCATTAACAAAAGCAACCAGAAGGCTACTATATGGGAGATGGAAGACTGGCTGAAAAAATATGTAAGTCTTCATCAGATGCGGCTGAACGATGCGTTTGTCTGTGAGATTCACGTAGATGAAAGGCTGTATCCGAGAAAAGTACATAAGCTTCTGCTTCAGCCCTTTATAGAAAACGCGATTCTCCACGGATTCAAAGAGATGGAGGGAGGCGGTATTCTGCACGTGGATTTCTCCCTTGCGGAGAGCGGAAAAGAATTTACTGTACTGATTGAAGACAATGGAAAAGGAATGCCGCCGGAAATGGTGCGCAGCTTTAATGATAAAGAAGAGGCTATCCGGGATGACGGGAGAAGCATCGGACTGCACAATGCCTTTTCCAGAATGCATATGTATTATGGAGAAGCGGCCTCCTGGAATGTAAGCAGCATCCAGGGAAGAGGGACGGTGATTACCCTGCGGCTGCCTCTTTTGGAGGAGGGAGAAGATGAGAATACTGATCGTAGAGGATGAAGTCAAAATACGCACCGGGATGGCGAAGCTGATTTCCGCCCACACATCCCATACGATTATCGGGGAGGCCAAAAATGGCAAGGAAGGGCTGGAGATGGCTATGCGGCTGCACCCGGAGCTGATTATCTCTGACATCCGGATGCCAGAGATGGACGGCCTTGAAATGCTGGAGGCTCTGGAGCAGGAGGGGATCTCCTGTCACCGGGTGATCCTCAGCGGATATTCAGAATTTGAATACGCAAGGAAGGCCATGCGCTATGGTGTGGAGGATTATCTGCTGAAACCTCTGGCGGCGGAAGATGTTACGGATCTCCTGGAGAAGATACAGGAAAAGATCCGGGAGGAGGAAGAAAAAAAGGCTCTGACTGCAGAAGGGCTTCTTAGAGAGCTGCTGCTGGGAGGAAGGCGCGATAAGGAAGAGATCTGCAGACACCTGGAAAGGCAGGGAGGATTTCAAAGGGGAGAGCCATGCTTTTTGGTGGCCGGATATACAGGCAGCACAAAAACCCGGTATGAATCCTGCATAGAAGAGAGATGGAGGGATTTAAAAGAGAAAAATCCAGGGTACAATACCTGCAGTACCATTCTGGAGAGCTCCCAGGAAATGTTCTGTCTTCTTCAGGGGCAGGCCGACAGTAAGGAATTGATGGCGAAAATGCAGAGACGGCTGTATCTGGACGCAGGAGGAGAGGATCAGCCAGTGTGGATTTTTACCCGGGCGAAGGCGCTTTCGGAACTTCCGGAGCTTGCGGCAAAATGCCGGGCCGCGTATCCCTGGGGAATGCTGACCGGATACAGAAAACTTTTGACACTGGAGGAAATAGAGAATCTGGAGGAAAAGCCCTATCAGTATCCAAAAGCCCTGGAGGGTGAAATCCAGACAGCAGTCTGCAGCGGTTCCGGGGAACGGCTGCAGCGGGAGGGAGAGAACTTTAAAATTTATATGGAAGAAATGGGCTGCAGTCCAAATTCCATGCGTCACGGATATATTAAAATGCTGAACTTTATCTCCGGTATCTGCAGCGAAGTAAATCCCGAAGCCTATAAGAAAATACGAAATCTGGAGGTGACGCGGCAGGCGGCGGAGGCGGTGACCCTTGGAGAACTGGAGCGCAGCTTTGATCAGGTCATCCAGGCGATTCTGAGCTTTAAAGACCGGAAAGAAGATATCCGTAATTATACGATTAAAAGAGCTCTTGGCTATATCCGGGAGCATTACAGGGAGAACCTCTCCCTAGAAATTCTGGCGGATTATCTGGAGATCACACCGGAATATCTGAGCACTCTGTTTAATAAAGAGGTGGGCATTAATTTTACTACGTTTCTGAAGCGGTTCCGGATCAGCCATGCAAAGAGACTGCTGAAAGGAACAGATAAAAAGATCTACGAAATTTCCCAGGAGGTAGGATACAATGATCCGAAATATTTTAACCGGGTTTTCAAAGAGGAGATCGGTGTATCGCCGGGGGATTACCGGCAGCTTGGATAGCAAAAGGATAATTTGCTCTGCCGCTTTTGTTCTGGCCGGCGCTCTTTTGCTTGGAGGATGCCGGAAAGAAGAGACTGCGTTAGTACGGCAGCATAAGGCAGAACGGGAGGAGCTGCTGATTTGGGCGTACTATGAGACCAATGCCCAGAGAGATGGAATGGATGCGCTGGTGAGAGATTTTAACCAGTCTCAGAACCGGTATACGGCCGCCTGGGAATACGTACCCATGACCGGATTTGCCAAAGGGCTGACCTCCGCTTATACAGAGGATGCTCTGCCGGATATGGCGATTCTGGACAATCCGGATATGCCCGGGCTGATTCAGCTGGGAATGTTTGAGGATATTACAGATGAGGCACTGGAGTGGAATCTGGAAGAAGAGTATTACAGCGCCCTGGTAAATACGGTGGAGTATCAGGGAAAATATTACGGAGTCCCTTTTAACTGCAACAATACGGCACTGATCTATAATCAGAAAATGCTGGAGGAAGAAGGAATTGAGCCGCCGGAAACATGGGAGGAGCTGCGGCAGGCGGCAGCGGCTCTCACAAAAGAAGGGCGTTCCGGGTTCCTGCTGTGCGGAATGGAGGGAGAGCAGGGGGCTTTTCAGCTTCTGTCCTGGGTGCTGGCGGCCGGAGGAGACGCGGAAGCGGCTTTTGCCTTTCTGGAACAGATGCTTGAAGATGGAAGTCTTCCGGCAAACTGTATTAATCTGACACAGACAGATCTCTCTTTGGAATTTATCAATGAGAAAGCAGCCATGATGCAGAACGGACCCTGGGTTTTTCCGGCCCTGGAAGAGGCCGGAATTTCCTACGGAGTGATTCCGATTCCGGGAGAAAAGGCCGGGGCAGCCGTGGCAGGCGGGGAGAACATTGGGATTCTCAAAGGAAAGAACCGGAAAGGATCTCTGGCCTTTCTTACGTATTGTGTGGAACAGGGGGGACTGGAGAAATTCTGTGAAAAGGCCCAGGTGCTTCCGGCCAGGATTTCCTCCGCCAGAGAATATATAAAAACCAGAAAGAATATGGAGGTGTTTGAAGAACAGATGCATGAAGCAGTAGTGCGGACCAGCATTGATGCCTGGCCTTCCGTTTCAAAGGATCTGACGGAGGGACTGTATGAGCTGGTGGCCGGAGAGAAAACGGCCGGAGAGATAGGTGAAAAAATTAAGCTGAAATTTATCCACTAATCTTAAATTATTAGAATTCAGGAAAGAACAGGCCTCTTTTATAATAAGGACAACAGCAAGGGTGCTGAGAATTATTATAAAGGAGGTTTTATAATGAAAAGAAGAAGAACCTTGGCTGCGGCTCTTGCAGCAGCGACTGCCCTGGGAGCACTTTCGGGAACCGGGCTTACTGCAGCGGCAGAAGAAGGGAAAAAAGAAGTGGTAATCTGGGATTATTTTGAGACAGATGCCCAGAAAGAAATGATGCAGACGCTGATAGACGGCTTCAATGCATCACAGGATGAGTACGTGGCAAGCCATACCTACGTTCCCTTCGCGGATTACGAAAAGCAGCTGACTCTGGGAATCGCCTCCGGAGAGCTTCCCGATCTGGTGATTCTGGACGGATGCAGCATGGCGTCCTTCATTGAGCTGGGACTGTTCGGAGATATCTCAGACGCGGATATCAACTGGGATGAGTATATTCCGGGTCCCCTGGAATCCACTATGCTTGACGGCAAGCACTACGGAATTCCTTTTGCTACAAACTGTACGGCCTTGTACTACAATAAAGACATGTTCGATGAGGCGGGAATCGACTATCCCGATGAGAACACTACCTGGGATGAGTTCCGGGAAATGGCAAAAGCCCTTACAAAGGATGGGGTTTATGGCTTCGGAAACGCAGCCACCAATACGGACGAGGGTACTTTCCAGTGCCTCCAGTGGCTGTACACAGCAGGCGGTTCCTACACAGACATTGAAAGCGGTGTGGACGCCTTTACATTAATGCAGGAAATGATTGAGGAAGGCTCCTGGACCAAAGAGTGTGTGAACTGGACACAGTCCGATGTAAACAACAACTTCATGGCCGGAAACCTGGCAATGCAGCAGAATGGTCCCTGGCAGATCCCCGGCATTGAAGCAAACGCGCCGGATCTGAACTACGGCGTTACGGTTCTTCCCAAGAAAGACGCAGAGGCAGGACAGGCGACTTCCATCCTGGGCGGCGAGAACATGGGTGTTGTAAATAAGGATGACACTTCAGGAGCAGAAGCATTCCTGAAATACTATGATCAGACAGACGTAATGGTAGAGGCAATGAAACTGTACGGTTCCTATCCTCCCAAAACAGAGGCGGCACAGGATACGTACTGGACAGAAGATCCTATTCAGCAGGCATTCCTGCTGCAGATTGAGACTTCTATCCCCAGAGGTCCCAGCGCGTCCTGGCCTTCCTATTCAAGCGCCATCCAGACAGGATTCCAGGAAGTTATGACTTCCGCCAAGACGCCTGAGCAGGCAGCAGCCGATACGCAGGCAGCTGTAGACGCAATTCAATAAACCTAAAAATCCGCCTTAGGCGGGTAAAGGGGGCCGCCCCACAAGTTTTGCTAAAAAGGCCTTGGCCCTGATGCTTGTGGGACGGCTCTTAGTTTCTGTTATTTTTCCGGAGGATACCATGAAGAAAAAAAGAAGATTGAACGGCGGAGCAAGAATGGGATTTATCTTTACCCTTCCTGCCGCTATTTATATGTTGATTTTTATTGGATATCCCATGATCCAGAACATTATCCTGAGTCTGAAAAATGTGGATGTATATTCTTTTGCGAGACCGGAAAACCAGGTGTTTGTAGGACTGCAGAATTATATTGATCTTTTTACCAGCAATAATTCGATTCTCGTTACTGCCATTATAAATACTCTGGTATTTACCGTCTGCTCTATTTTTTTCCAATTTATTATTGGTTTTGCCCTGGCGCTTCTGTTTAACAAAAAATTTCCCGGATGCTCCTTCTTCCGGGGCGTTACCATGATCTCCTGGCTGCTTCCTGTAACGGTGGCCGGACTTCTGTTTAAGTTTATGTTTGCCAGTTCCGGCGGAATCATCAACCAGTTCCTTCAGACCCTGCATCTGATTGACCGGCCGCTGGAATGGCTGCTTCAGCCGGGTACCGCCATGGTGGCTATTGTGGTGGCGAATATCTGGATCGGAATTCCCTTTAATATGATGCTTCTGATTACCGGGCTTACCACCATTCCGGCAGACGTATATGAGAGCTGTTCTCTGGACGGAGCCAATAAGTTCCAGACCCTGTTTCAGATTACGATTCCCATGATTAAGCCTGCGATTATGTCGGTTCTCACCTTAGGGTTCGTGTACACCTTTAAAGTATTTGACCTGGTATGGGTAATGACCAAAGGAGGACCTGTCAATTCAACGGAACTGCTTTCCACCTACGCATACCGTCTTTCTTTTGAAGAATTCCAGTTCAGCAAGGGGGCTGCCGCCGCCAATGTGCTGTTTGTGATCCTTCTGATTGCGGGAATCTTCTATATTAAATTAATCAATGAAGAGGAGGAGATTATGTAATGGGCAAAAAAGAGAGAAGAAGCCAGATTACTGCTTTCCTTCTGGGAGCTGTAATTTTTATCATTTTTATCTTTCCGCTGTATTGGATGGTGGTGACGGCTCTGAAAACCCAGGTGGAGATTTTCGAGATTCCGACCCCTCTCTGGCCAAGAAATCTTACCCTGGAGGCATTTCAGGATCAGCTTTCTGCCTCCAGCGACACCCTCCGGGGATTTAAAAACAGCGCTATTATTGCAGTGGGAGCCACGGTGATTTCTACTGTGCTGGCGATTCCTGCAGCTTACGGGCTGGCCAGATTCCGCTTTAAAGCAAAAAAAGCATTCATCCTTTTTTTCCTGATTACCCAGATGCTTCCTTCCACCCTGGTACTTACCTCTCTGTATATCATGTTTTCAGGGGCGAAGCTTTTAAACACTTACTGGGCGCCTATACTGGCGGACGCTACGCTGGGAATTCCCTTCAGTATTATTATCCTGCGAACGTACTTTCTCTCCATTCCCAAGGAACTGGACGAGGCGGCTAACATTGACGGCTGCGGGTACTGGCAGTCCTTTTTCCGGATTATGCTTCCCATTGCCAGGCCGGGGGTGGTAGTGGCGGCAGTGTTTTCTTTTGTATATGCATGGGGAGATCTGATTTACGGAATTACCTTTATCACAGATCCCAATATGAGGCCCATCACTTCCAGTATTTATAATTATGTTCAGCAGTATCAGACTCTCTGGAACTCTACGATGGCCTTTGGAATCATAGCAATTTCTCCGGTTGTTCTGATTTTTATTTTCATGCAGAAGTATATTGTCAGCGGATTGACAAACGGAGCAGTGAAAGCGTAAAGTATAAGAAAAAGGAAGAAAAATAAGGAGGGTTTTATGAGGCTACAATCATTGGAACTGCAGCAGATTTCCATACAGGATGCTTTCTGGTCCCAGCATGTGGATCTTGTAAGGAATGCCATTATTCCCTATCAGTGGGAGGCCATGAACGACCGGATTCCTGACGCGGAGTCCAGCCACTGTCTGGAGAACTTTAAGATTGCCGCCGGCAGGGAAAAGGGAAAATTTTACGGGGCGGTTTTTCAGGATACGGATGTTGCCAAGTGGCTGGAGGAAGTGGGATTTACGCTGAACTGCTATCCGGATCCGGAATTGGAGAGGACGGCAGATGAGGTGATTGATCTGATTGCCGATGCCCAGCAGGAGGATGGGTACCTGAACACCTATTTTACCATCCAGGAGCCGGAGAGCCGGTGGAAGAATCTCTGCGAAGGCCATGAGCTGTATACAGCCGGTCATATGATGGAGGCGGCGGTGGCCTATTACAGGGGAACCGGGAAACGGAAATTTCTGGACTGCATGTGCAGGTTCGCGGATCTGATCTGCGATACCTTTGGATTTGAAGAGGGAAAGATTCATGGCTATCCGGGACACGAAGAAGTGGAGATCGGTCTGATTAAACTGTATCAGGTCACAGGCAATAAAAGATATCTGGATCAGGCAAAATATTTTGTAGATGCCAGAGGCATGGGAGAAAATTATTTTCTTCAGGAGTTCGCAAGGCCGGATTACAAGAGGATTTTCCCTGAATTCGCGGACTATACCCCGGCTTACTCCCAGTCCCATCTGCCGGTGCGGCAGCAGACTACGGCAGAAGGACATGCGGTGCGGGCCGTGTATCTGTACTGTGCTATGGCAGATCTTGCGGAGGCCTATGGAGATACGGAGCTTCTGCATGCCTGCGAGACGCTGTGGGAGAATATGACACAGAAGAGAATGTATATTACCGGGGGCATTGGCTCATCCGGAATTCTGGAGCGGTTTACAGTGGATTATGACCTGCCCAATGAGTATAATTATTCGGAGAGCTGCGCGTCTATCGGCCTGGCGCTGTTCGGACTGAGGATGAATCAGATTACCAGGGAGAGCCGTTACATAGATGTGGCGGAGAGAGCCCTTTATAATACGGTTCTGGCAGGAATTGCCCTGGACGGGAAGAGCTTCTTCTACGTAAATCCTCTGGAAGTATGGCCGCCGGCCTGTATGGAGGGCACTTCCAAGAAGCACGTGAAGCCGGTGCGTCAGAAATGGTTCGGCGTAGCCTGCTGCCCGCCCAACATAGCCAGGACATTGGCTTCCCTGGGACAGTATATTTATGGCGTGGATCCTGAGCAGAATCAGATTTTTGTGAATCTGTTTGTTTCCAACGAGACCAAAGTCCGGCTGAGGGACGGAGAGCTTACGCTGAAGCTGTCTACCCGCTTCCCCTGGGAAAATCAGATTGTACTGGAGGTTTCCGGCGTACCGGAGAGGGGCGCGGAGATCTTTGTGAGGATTCCGGATTATGCCAGAGAGTATCAGGTTCAGTGCCCGGGTATGGAGCCAGAGAGAACAAAAACAGGATACTGCCGGGTTTCCATGAAAGAGGACGGCCAGATCCGGATCAGCTTCCAGGCACCGCCCAGGTATGTGTACGCCAATCCTCAGGTACGGGCGGATTCCGGAAAGGCGGCTATTATGAGAGGCCCTCTTGTGTATTGTCTGGAGGAAGCGGACAACGGCAGGAACCTTCCGGCCATTTTCGCGGATACCTCAGAGCCCCTTACCGAGGAACCCTCAGAGATTTTAGGAGGAATCGTCACCATAAAGGGGAAAGGAAGAAGGATCTGTGAAGCTTCCTGGCAGGGAGGGCTTTACGGAGAAGAAAAGCCGCGGACGGAGGAGACAGAGTTCACGGCGGTGCCCTACTACTGCTGGGATAACCGGGGAGAGGGCGAGATGCTGGTGTGGCTGAAGGAATGGAATGCGTGAATCGCCACGGCGCCTGAAGGGATACCTTTAACCGCCATATAAAGATGAATCTATAATATAGAAAGAATAGAAAGAACCGGGAAGTAAGCGATAGGCTACCGGTTCTTTTTGTGATTAAGAAGCTCTATGATTTTTTCAGAAGCTTAATCAGTTCTGTGGCGGAAATGCTCATGGGACGGTCGGTATCCCGGATGAGACAGATGGAGCGCTTGGGAATCTGATATTCAAGCTTCAGAGGAAAAACTTCTCCCTCCCGGACGGCTTCCCGGATCATATCTTCCGGCAGGAACCCCAGGCCCAGATCGTTTTTGATCATGGGGAAGATCTGATCTACAGAGGAAGCCTCGATCTCCGGCTGCAGGGTCATGCCGTGCTCCAGAAAAAACCGCATATAAAAGTCGTGGGTGTTGGACTGGCTGTTCATCAGAATCAGCGGATAGGAAGCCAGCTCCTTTAGGGAAAGCGTGCGGTTCTGAAGCTCTTTAAACCTGGGTCCGCCGATCAGAACCTCCTGGTACTGGCGAAGGAGGATTTCCTCCAGCGGACGTATGATTTTGGTAGGGGTAGTTACCACAGCGAAATCCACCAGGCCGGACTTCAGGGTCGTGATAGCCTGCGGGGTGGAAACGCTGGAAATACGGATTCGGATTCCAGGATACGCTTTATGAAATTCCTGAATTCTGGAGAGCAGGAGGACGTGGAGCGCAGTCTCGCTGACTCCCACAGAGATCATGCCGCTCTGCAGGCTCCTCTCTTTTGCCAGCTCCGCTTCGGCGGCCTGAAGCTGGCGGTGAGCTACAGCCACCCTAGTGTATAATTTTTCTCCCTCCGGGGTCAAGGTGACGCCCCGGTTGGAACGTACGAACAGACGGCAGCCCAGCTCATGCTCCAGATTGCTGATGGAACGGGAAATGTTGGGCTGGTTGTTCATGAGGGCATTGGCAGCCTGGGTAAAATTTTTGTATTTGGCGACGTAATAAAAAATCCGGTAATAGTCGTATGAAATTGCCATGTTGTCTCCTTTTTTATATGCTGATGAGCAGTTGTCGGGCTTTTTTCTGCAATGCGAAAATGATATAATAAAAATCTTAAAAATACATTTTACATCTTCCTATCCCATGAGTATAATACAGAAAGGAAGGAAAGGCAATGCCGGACTTCTGCAAAAGCGGCGGCGGATTGGCAGCTGCCGCGGGCATCATCAACAGAGAAAAACATAAGAAAGGAAGGAAACGGTGTTATGGAGAATTTAGCAGAAGGCCTGATGGAAGAGCTGAGTTGCGAAACCGTGTTTACGATACCGGTTTTCGGCGGCATTGAAGTAGCTGAGTCCGTGGTTGTAACCTGGATCATCATGGCGTTTTTGGTACTTCTCTCCCTGATCCTGACGAGAAACCTTAAGGTACATGGAATCAGCAAACGGCAGGCAGCTCTGGAGTATTGTGTTACCTGGCTGAACAACCTGGTGGAGGGAATGCTGGGAGAAGAGGCGAAACAGTATGCCCCTTACCTGGTGACTGTGCTGATTTACCTTGGGATCTCAGACGTGATCGGGCTAATCGGGTTCAAGCCGCCTACCAAGGATCTGAATACCACGGCAGCTTTAGCGCTGATGAGTATTATTCTGATTGAGATGGCAGGTATTCGGAAAAAGGGAGTAAAAAAATGGGCAAAAAGTTTTGCGCAGCCGGTGGCGATTATCGCACCCATCAATGTTCTGGAAATCTTTATCCGTCCATTGTCGCTGTGCATGCGGCTTTTCGGAAACGTCCTGGGAGCATTTGTTATTATGGAACTGATCAAACAGATTCTTCCGGTAGGGCTTCCTCTGCCATTCAGCTTTTATTTTGATATTTTTGACGGTCTGATTCAGGCTTATGTATTTGTATTCTTAACATCACTGTTCGTTAAGGAAGCAGTGGAATAACATTCAGAATTAAAAGGAGAGAAAATCATGACAGAATTAATCGCAATCGGAGCAGGTATCGCAGTATTGACAGGTATTGGAGCGGGAATCGGTATCGGAATCGCCACCGCGAAGGCAGCAGACGCTGTGGCAAGACAGCCGGAGGCAGAAGGAAAGATCAGCAAAATTCTTCTTCTTGGATGCGCCCTGGCCGAGGCAACCGCCATCTACGGTTTTGTTATTGGTCTTCTGATTATTTTGTTCCTGGGATAATCTGGCAGCAGAATGTACAAAATGAGGGAAAGGAAGGTGTAGCAGGTGCTGCGGTTAGATTGGAACTTACTTTTTAATGCAATCAATATTATTATTTTATTTTTGCTGCTGAAACACTTCCTGTTTAAGCCGGTGAATCAGATTATAGAAAAGCGCCGGGAGGAAGCGGAGCAGCAGTTTAAGGAGGCAAAAGATCTGACAGATCAGGCCCAGAAGACAAAGAAGCAGTATGAGGAATCTCTGCGCAGCGCGGAGGAAGAAAAGTCAAAGATTGTAGCTCAGGCCAGAAGAGAGGCAGCTGGGGAATACAGCCGGATTGTGGAGGAAGCCCATGAAAAGGCAGACTCCATTCTGGACAAGGCAAAAGCAGAGGCTGAGCTTGAGAAGGAGAAGGTGCTGCAGAAAGCTCACGCAGAGATTAAAGATATGGTTGTGACCGCTACTACGAAGATTGTGACCAGAAAAGACAACGCAGAAAACGACAAGGCCCTTTACGACGAATTTCTTTCAAAGGCCAAATAGAATGGAGAATTAAAAATGGTGCAGGCAGTAGAAAAGTATGCAAAAATGGCGCTGGAAATGGGTGTCACCAGGGAGGCGATCGAGCAGTCTCTGGATATTTTCCAGTCAGCTCCGCAGCTTATGGAGACTTTTTCCAACCCTGCGGTGGGTCTGGCCGGAAAGCATAATGTAATTGACAAAGTGTTTCCGCAGCCAATCCGCAATTTCTTAAAGTTGCTGTGCGACAATGACGATATTGAAAGGTTTTCTGAGGTATGTAAGGCATATAAGGATCTGGATCCTCAGGGAAGAAACAAAATAAAAGTGCGGCTGCGCTACGTAACGCCTCCCGATGAGGAGCAGCTGGAGCAGATCCGGCGTTTCGCGGAGAGAAAGGCTGGAACGCAGCGCATTGAATTTATAACAGAGCAGGATGAAACCTTAAGCGGCGGATTTATTCTGACTGTGGGGAACCAGGAATTTGACTGGTCTACTCAGGGGAGAATCCGCCAGATGGCAGAGAAGCTTTATGTGGAGCCGGAAGAGCAGGACGCAAGCGTAAAAGGGATTATTTCGATTCTGAAAAGTGAAATTGAAGATTTCGATTTGGAAGCTAAAGACAAAGAAGTCGGCGTGGTGAAGAGAATCGGCGACGGGATCGCCGCCATTGATGGAATTGATCACGCCATGTACGGCGAGATCGTCCAGTTTGACGGAGGCGTCAAGGGCATGGTGCAGGATGTGCGCCGGGATGAGGTGGCGTGTATTCTGTTTGGACGGGATACGGAGATCCGGGAAGGCACCCGGGTTATGCGTACCGGTAGAAGAGCCGGAATCCCTGCCGGGGAAAGCTTCCTGGGAAGAGTGGTGGACGCTCTGGGCGCGCCCATTGACGGCAAAGGGGAAATCAAGGCTTACACGTATATGCCCATTGAGTCGGAAGCGCCCGGGATTGTAGACCGTAAGTCCGTGGGAGTTCCCATGGAGACGGGAATCCTCTCTATTGACTCTATGTTTCCCATCGGAAGAGGGCAGAGAGAGCTGATCATCGGAGACAGACAGACAGGAAAAACTTCTATAGCGATTGATACGATTTTGAATCAGAAGGGGAAGGACGTGATCTGCGTCTATGTGGCTATCGGTCAGAAGGCCTCCACAGTTGCGAAGATTGTAAATACCCTGGAGAAATATGAGGCCATGGAATATACCATTGTTATGTCATCTACGGCTTCGGAACCGGCGCCCCTTCAGTATATCGCTCCTTATGCGGGGACGGCCCTGGCAGAGTTTTTCATGCACCAGGGAAAAGATGTGCTGATTGTGTACGACGATCTCTCCAAACACGCGGTGGCGTACCGGGCGCTGTCCCTTCTGCTGGAGCGCTCTCCGGGACGTGAAGCGTATCCCGGTGATGTATTCTATCTGCACTCCAGGCTTCTGGAGAGATCCAGCCGTCTGAATGAAAAGCTGGGAGGCGGTTCTATCACGGCCCTTCCCATTATTGAGACACAGGCAGGAGACGTATCTGCCTATATCCCCACGAATGTAATCTCCATTACAGACGGGCAGATTTTCCTGGAAAGCGATCTGTTTTTCGCGGGTATGCGTCCCGCTGTAAATGTGGGACTTTCCGTGTCACGTGTAGGCGGCGCTGCCCAGTCCAAGGCGATGAAAAAAGCGGCGGGGAGTATTCGTATCGACCTGGCCCAGTACCGGGAGATGGAGGTATTTACCCAGTTCAGCTCAGACCTGGATCCGACTACAAAGGAGCAGCTGGCATACGGCAAAGGGCTGATGGAACTGCTGAAACAGCCGCTGTGCCATCCGCTTTCCATGCCGGAACAGGTCATTACCCTGTGCGCGGCTACAGGAAAAGTGCTTCTTGACATCTCGCCGGAGGAAATAAAAGAGTTCCAGAATGAGATGCTGGAATTTTTCCATGAGAAGCGGACGGGGATCATCGAAGAGCTGGCCACTACCGCCTCCCTGGGCGATGAACTGAGAGAGCAGATTGTGGAAGCGGCAAAAGAATTTAAGAATTCTGTGTGGAAGAAGAATACAGAGCAGGGGTGAGAGTATGGCGAACGCGCGGGAAATTCAAAGCAGGATGAAGAGTATCCGGGATACGATGAAAATCACGAATGCCATGTACATGATTTCTTCCACAAAGCTGAGGCGGGCTAAAAAGGAGCTGGAGGATACAGAACCATATTTCTATATGCTCCGGTCCATGATGTCCAGAACGCTGCGGCATATGCCGGATCTTGACAACCGGTATTTTGTTAAAGAAGGAGAGAGAAGCACTAGAGAAAAAAGGTGCTATTTGGTAGTGACGGCGGACAAAGGACTGGCTGGGGCGTATAATCATAACGTTCTGAAGATCGCGGAGGAGCATTTTATGAGGGATACTTACCGTCATCTGCTGGTAGTAGGAGAACTGGGAAGACAGTACTTTGCGTCCAGAAAGATCCCGGTAGATCAGCATTTTCTCTATACGGCCCAGCATCCCACTATCGGGCGTGCCAGGATCATCGCCACGAAGATTCTGGAAATGTATGACAGCGGGGAGGTAGATGAGGTTTACATGATCTTTACCTCCATGAAAAACGGAATGCAGACAGAGGCCAACTTTGAGCGGCTTCTGCCTCTGACCAGAGGCCGTTTTAATCCTGCCGGTCTTTCAGCAAATGTGTACCAGGAAGAGTTCAGGTTTAATCCCTCTCCCAATGAAGTGATCAACAGCATGGTACCCAGCTACCTTTCAGGATATATTTACGGCGCCCTTGTGGAGTCCTACTGCAGTGAGCATAATGCTCGTATGACAGCCATGCAGGCCGCAAATGACAGCGCCCAGGAAATGATCCATGATCTGTCCATTGAGTACAATCGCGTCAGACAGGCAATGATTACCCAGGAGATTACAGAGGTAGTCAGCGGGGCAAGAGCGCAGAAAAAGAAGAAAGGAGTTCACTGATATGACAAAAGGAAGAATTGTCCAGATACTGGGTCCGGTCATAGACGTTGAATTTGACGATAAAGAATTGCCTTATATTAAGGATGCCCTGGAAGTATACAACGGCGGCAAGCGCTGCGTTATGGAGGTGGCACAGCACATTGGAAATAATACGGTGCGCTGCATTATGCTGGCTTCCAGTGACGGTCTCCAGAAAGACATGGAAGTCACAGCTACCGGGTCAGGAATCCAGGTGCCGGTAGGCAAAAAGACTCTGGGCCGCCTTTTTAATGTAATCGGAGACACCATAGACGGAGGAAAGTCTCTTGAAAAAGAGGAGCACTGGTGCATTCACCGGGAGCCGCCTTCTTTTGAGGAGCAGAGCCCGGTAGTTGAGATGCTGGAGACAGGAATTAAGGTTATTGATCTGCTGGCTCCTTACGCCAAGGGCGGTAAGATCGGCCTTTTTGGAGGCGCCGGCGTAGGAAAGACCGTTCTGATTCAGGAACTGATCCGAAATATTGCCACGGAGCATGGGGGATATTCGATTTTTACCGGCGTAGGAGAGCGTTCCAGAGAGGGAAATGACCTGTGGACTGAAATGAAGGAGTCCGGCGTTCTGGAAAAAACAGCCCTGGTGTTCGGACAGATGAACGAACCCCCCGGAGCGCGTATGCGGGTGGCTGAGTCGGGACTTACCATGGCGGAATATTTCAGAGATGTGGAGCATCAGAATGTGCTTCTTTTTATTGACAATATTTTCCGATTCGTACAGGCGGGTTCTGAGGTGTCGGCCCTTCTTGGAAGAATGCCCTCCGCAGTGGGGTACCAGCCGACGCTGGCTACAGACCTGGGAGAGCTTCAGGAGAGAATCGCTTCTACCAGGAGAGGATCGGTAACTTCTGTACAGGCTGTATATGTGCCGGCAGACGACCTGACAGACCCGGCTCCGGCTACTACCTTTGCTCATCTGGATGCCACCACGGTGCTTTCAAGAAAGATTGTGGAGCAGGGTATTTATCCGGCGGTAGATCCCCTGGAATCCAATTCACGGATCCTGGAGGAGGACGTGGTGGGAAAGGAACACTACGATACGGCAAGAAAGGTGCAGGAGATGCTGCAGAAATATAGAGAGCTTCAGGATATTATTGCCATTCTGGGTATGGAAGAGCTGTCTGAAGAGGATAAGATCACCGTATACAGGGCAAGAAAAATTCAGAGATTTCTTTCACAGCCGTTCCATGTAGCTGAAACTTTTACAGGAGTGCCCGGAAAATATGTCCCGGTAAAAGAAACGGTGCGGGGATTCAAAGCTATCATTGACGGAGAAATGGATGAATATCCGGAGGCTGCCTTCTTTAATGTGGGAACCATTGACGAAGTGAAGGAAAAGGCGGCTGCTATGGGGCAGGGAAGATAAAGAGGTGAGAGAATGGCGCTGTTTCATGTAAGAATCATGGCAAGCAATAAAACGTTTTTTAATGGAGATGTGCAGATGGTTGTCCTGCCTGCCCTGGACGGGGAGTGCGGAATCATGGCGCGCCATGAGAATGAGGTTATCAGCATCCAGCCTGGCGAACTGAGGGTCCAGGACAGTGAAGGAAAATGGCACTATGCGGCAGTGGGAAGCGGTTTTGCCCAGATGGCCAATAACCGTCTCATCGTTTTGGTAGATACGGCGGAACGGCCGGAGGATATTGATGAGGCCAGAGCCAGGGCGGCCATGGAAAGAGCCAAGGAAGAGCTTCGCCAAAAGCAGAGTATTCAGGAGTATTACAGAACCCAGGCTGTGCTGGCAAGGGCCATCTCCCGCTTGAAAGAGAAGAACCGGTCACATATAAACTTATAAAACGGAGACTAAGAAAATGCGGCAGAAAATATATTCCCTTCTCCAGTCTTACCGGCCCTCCTGTGAACAGGAAGAACAGGACCGCCGGGTCATGCTGGAGTATACAAAGCATTTCGATAATGTTCTTGAGAGGGAGAACCATTTTGGCCATTTTACAGCCTCACCCTGGATCATCAATGAGGATGGATCCAGGGTTCTTTTGATTTATCACAGGATTTATGATTCCTGGGGCTGGTGCGGCGGTCACTGTGATGGGGATGAAAATTTTCATGAGGTGGCCATAAGAGAGGGGCGGGAGGAGACAGGGCTGGATTCCATCCGCTTCTGGAGGGAACCGGCGGAGATTTTTTCTCTGGAGATTCTTCCGGTTCCGCCCCATGTGCGGAGGGGTGAATTTGTCAGCTCGCACGTGCATCTGAATCTTACTTTTCTGTGCGTGGCAGATGAGAAGGAGCCTCTGCATCACAGAGAGGAAGAGGCAAAGGGGGCCATGTGGGTTCCGGCGGAAAAGATCAGCACCTACATCTCTCCCTGGGACCGGGATATGATTCCGGTGTACGAAAAACTGACGGAGAAAGCGGAAAAATTATACAAAATTTAAAAGCCTGTGGTCTCCCAAATCAGCAAAGAAGAGCTTGACGGCGTCTGCTGTTTTGTGTTATGTTGACGGTAACGTTTTCAGAAGAAAGAAATCTCTGAAAGCTTTACAGCGCCTGAAGGGCAGAACAGGAGGAACAGCAATGAGCATGCCGAAATGGTTAGAAAACATCGTCTTTTACGAGATTTATCCTCAGAGCTTTCTGGATACGAATGCGGATGGAATCGGTGACTTACAGGGAGTCATCCGGAAACTGGACTACATCAAGGAACTGGGATGTGACGGAATCTGGCTGAATCCGTGCTTTGAGTCGCCTTTTTTTGACGCGGGGTACGATGTCTCCAATTACAAAAAGGTGGCGCCCCGCTACGGGACCAATGAAGATTTAAAAGAACTTTTCACGGAGGCCCATAAAAGAGGGATGCGGGTGATTCTGGACCTGGTTCCGGGTCATACGTCCATTGAACATCCTTGGTTTAAGGAATCCAGCAAAGCAGAGAAAAATGAATATACGGATCGGTACGTGTGGACGGATAATATCTGGGAAGATTTTAAGAATGTGGGAAGTATCTCAGGCTCTATCAGAGGCTTTTATGAGAGATGCGGTTCCTGTGCCGTAAACTTCTTCTCGATTCAGCCGGCGCTGAATTACGGTTTTGCCCGGAGAGATCAGGAGTGGATGCAGCCGGTGGACGCTCCTGGGCCTCTGGCTACCAGAGAGGCTATGAAGGACGTGATGCGGTTCTGGATGTCCATGGGCTGCGATGGGTTCAGAGTGGATATGGCAGGCTCTCTCGTCAAGAACGATGAGGGACAGGAGGCCACCATCTGCCTCTGGCAGGATTTCAGACAATTTATGGATGAGGAATTTCCGGACTGCGCCATGATTTCCGAATGGGGAGATCCAGGACGCTCCCTTCGGGGCGGTTTTCATATGGACTTCCTTCTTCACTTCGGACCTTCTCACTATCTGGATCTTTTCCGGGTGGAAGAGCCGTATTTCTCCAGAAGGGGGAAGGGGGATATTTCGGAATTCGTGACCAAATACAGAGCGGATTATGAGGCCACGAACCGCATGGGACTTATGTGTATTCCCTCCGGAAACCATGATATGGACAGAATGCGCCGCACCCTGGATGAAGAGGAGATGAAGATTGCCTTTGCGTTTCTGCTGTCCGTGCCGGGAGCTCCTTTCATTTATTACGGAGATGAGATCGGCATGCGGTATGTGGAGGATCTTCCTTCTGTGGAGGGTGGTTATCACCGGACCGGATCCCGAACTCCCATGCAGTGGGATTCCACGGCAAACGCGGGATTCTCCAGCGCGGAGCCTGAGGACCTTTACATAGAGATTGACCCGGACCCGAATCGTCCTACAGTAGAGAAGGAGCAGGCGGACTCTCAGGGAGTTTACCGGGAGGTGAAGAAGCTGATTGCTCTTAGGAAGGAGCATGAGGCGCTGGGGAGCCTGGCTCATCTGGAGTTTGTATATGCCGAGAAGGAGCACACCGTGTAGTCGCAGGGGCTCACGTC
>DVGK01000018.1 GCA_018712785.1 Candidatus Choladousia intestinavium
GTTATTGTGAACGGTTTTTTGGTAAGACGGTAAGACAATGCCGGGAACCCGCATAAACACTGGGTTTTCCGGGTTTACCAACATCTGAAAAGTGGTAAGTTTAGGTTTAAATTTAGTAAGACATTGGAAGAAGGAGGAAGAAAATGAGCAATAAGAGTAGCGGGACGGCCTTTGAATGTGACTTTGCCGCGAGACTGTCCGGTTATGGATTTTGGGTCCACAGACTCCAGGATAACCGCAACGGGCAGCCCTTTGATGTGATTGCGGCAAGAAACGGGAAAGCCTATGCAATTGACTGTAAGGAATGTGTGGACGGAATCTTCCGGCTGTCACGGATGGAGGAAAACCAGTTAAACGCTATGCGTCTCTGGGAAGAGACGGGAAATACAGAGGGGCTGTTCGCAATCCAGGACGCCAGAAACGGGCTTGTATATATGGCAGGTAGGAATTACCTGGAGAAGGTGAGAGAGGTAAAATCCTATATCCGGGCAGAAGCGCTGCCGCATTTTGAAACGTGGGTGTCCAGGGCATGAAAGTGACGATCAGCAATGAAATCCGGATTCAGGATCCTTCTGAGGCGGTTGTGTCCTGGGCGAGGGAAGCGCTGACGCTCCCCAATCCCGAATATTCCAAGAAACTCCGGATGGGGCTGTGGGTAGGGAGGATGGAGCCGGTCATACAGCTCTACTACATAGACGGAAACAGCCTTGTAATCCCTGCAGGGGCCGGAAGAGACGCGGCGCCGTACCTGGAGGGCTGTGAGATCGCGGAAGATCTGACTCACAGTCTGCCGATGGAATTTCCAGGGACCGTCCCTCTGTACGATTACCAGGAAGCAGCGGTTCAGGCTATGGCGGACGCGGGAAACGGGATCCTGCAAAGCCCTTGCGGATCCGGGAAAACCCAGATGGGGCTTGCCCTGGCGGCCAGGGTAAGCAGCAGGATCCTGTGGCTTACCCACACGGCAGACCTCCTGAACCAGTCCTATGACCGGGCGAAGCAGTATTTCCCGGAGGAGATCTTGGGGAAGATTACAGCGGGGAAAGTGCAGATCGGGAGCCATATGACCTTCGCAACGGTGCAGACCCTCTCGAAGATGGATCTCCAGAGGCATAAATACTCCTGGGACACCGTGATTGTAGACGAATGCCACCGGGTTTCCGGGAGCCCCTCCAGCGTGAAGATGTTTTATAAAGTCATGAGTAGCCTGGCAGCAAGGCATAAATATGGTCTGAGCGCTACGGTGCATCGGGCAGACGGTCTGATTAAAAGCACCTTAGCCGTGATCGGGCCGGTGGTCTACAAAGTGCCTGATGAGGCGGTAGCGGAAAAGACCATGCAGGTGACTATCCGGCGCAGAAATACTGGTGTGGAGCTGGGGCGGGAGTGTTTGGACACGGATGGAACGCTGGAATACAGTAAACTGATTCCTTTCCTGACCAGCAACCAGAAGCGGAATGAAGAGATCGTAAAAGATCTTGCGAGGAATGCTATTTGTTACAATCTGATCCTATCCGAACGCCTGGATCATCTACGGAGACTGATGGCAATGTTGCCGGAGGAGTACCGGCCGTATGCCGCTATGATTGACGGACATATGACAAGCAAGCGCGGAAGAGAGCAGAGGGAACGAGCCATTGAAGATATGCGGGAGGGAAAGAAGCATTTCCTGTTTGCCAGCTACAGCCTGGCAAAGGAAGGGCTGGATATTCCGAGACTTGACCGACTGTATCTAACAACCCCGAAAAAGGATTACGCTGTGATTACACAAAGCATTGGGCGGATCGCCAGGACATTTCCAGGGAAAAGTGATGCGGTCTGCTACGACTATGTAGATTCCATCGGTTTTTGCGAGAACCAGTATAAGAGGCGAAAGACCAGTTACCGGAAAGCGGGGTGCGTGATCCGTGAGAATCCATGATTTGATGTGTGAAACAAAACGGCTTGCGGCAATAAAAAAGAAGAACGAGGCGGCACTGACAGAAGCGGAGCTGCAGGGAAAATACAGACAGGCATATGAAAGACTCTGTATGGATCTAAAGGAAAAACAGTGCGAACTCAGGACGCGATATATGGAAACCGTGAGGGAACTTTCTGAAGTGATGGGGGACAGTGTTTACCTGGATCAGGAAGAAGGGATGCAAAAGCTTCATGATGAAATGCTGCGGAGGGCAGAGGGGAACCACAACGCTTCCCTGGTCAAGATGCTTTTTTATGCTTTCTGGATTTTTTATACGGAACAGGAGGGGCAGGAGACAAAGAAATGAATAAAATGCGGGAATATGAAAGAGGGCGGGAGGATGGCCTCCTCCTGGCTCTGAGGATTGTAGAAAAAGACGGGATAGAGGGACTGAGAAAGGAAATCAGATTCCGGGGAGCCACAGGGATCCATACAAGCCTGGCAGCAAAGGATTTGGATGAGGCGAGCCAGAAAATCAAAGACCTTACAATGGACTGCTTTATGGTACTCAGTATTGCATCGCTCCACGATGTATTTGGATTTGGAGAGACGAGGATCCAGAGATGGGCTGAGAAATTTAATGAGGGAGCTGAGTATTTGGCTGAAGGTCTGGCAACCTGGCAGGATTATATAGACGGCATAAAGGAGGAGTTGGGGATTGAAATCGAATTCAAGTGATAAGATACGGCTGATCGCTGAGGACAACGGATTCCCCGGAACCCTGAATAAACTGGCGGAGGAATGCGCCGAGTACACAGCCGCCAGGCTGCAGTACCACGAACGGAAGACAGACAACTGGAAGGAAGAGCTGATGGATGTATGGATCCTGATGCAGCAGGTTGAAATCCTCCTGTCCGGTGAGCCGATATTGGAAGCACAGCTCATGGAACTGGCAGGGAGAAAAATCGCAAGGCAGATAAGGAGAATAAAGGAACGTGAAGGAAAAATACCAGACCTGTAAGCACGTGGAGAAAATCGGACAGACGGCAGTATACGTGACACCGGGCTGCCCCAGATCGAATATGATTAGAGACCACCTGGTAAGCACTAAGGCCAGGTGCCAGAAATGTAGACGGTGGGAGGGAAGAAATTGAAGGAATCAGAGAAGAAAATTCTTGATCCGTGTTGTGGAAGCAAAATGTTCTGGTTTGATAAGAACAATCCGAATGTTGAGTTTTGCGATATTCGGAAAATGGAAAAGACAGAGTATTATCCGGGGCGATACATAGAAATAAATCCAGATACAATTTGTAATTTCACAGATTTGCCATTTGAAGATAATAGCTTTTATCTGGTTGTTTTCGACCCTCCGCACTTGGAATGGGCTGGAGATAAATCTATTATGGCACTGAAATATGGGAAACTGACCGGAGATTGGCGGGCGATGCTGTCGGCTGGGTTTGATGAATGTATGAGAGTCTTGAAACCAAACGGGGTATTGGTATTCAAGTGGAGCGAAATACAGTTTCCTTTAAGCGAAATACTCCCTCTATTTAGCCAAAAACCATTGTTTGGAAATAAATGTAAGAAAAGAGGAAATAAGACTCACTGGATTTGCTTCATGAAAGGGGTAGAGTGATGCAGGAGTTAGAGAAGATCCTGGAAGAGATAGAAGCCGAATTTGATAGACGTATCGAGACACAACTAAAAATCATGGCGGGTCTGAGTAATGGTGTATACCGATATGGATATGGAAAGAGTCTTGAAGCCTATCAACAGGGAAAATTACTTGTTGCAGAAATCATCCGCAAGCACATGGATGATAACTGGATCCCGGTAGAAGAGCAGATGCCGGAAGACGGAACAT
>DVGK01000019.1 GCA_018712785.1 Candidatus Choladousia intestinavium
GGGGTGGGTCGGGTGGGCAAACAGCTCTTCTTTATCTGCGTACTCTACCACCTGTCCCATATACATCACCATAATATTGTGACTGATATGTTTCACTACAAACAGATTGTGCGTTACAAACATGTAAGTAAGCTTATGCTCATCCTGAAGATCCATCAGAAGGTTCAGGATCTGGGCCTGAATGGAAACATCCAGAGCAGATACCGGCTCATCGCAGACGATAAATTTCGGATTCAGTGCCAGAGCTCTGGCAAGTCCCACCCTCTGTCTGCGTCCTCCGTCCAGCTCATGAGGGTACTGATTGTAATATCTGGAGGGAAGTCCCACTTTCTCCATAATCTCCCGGA
The DNA here is from genome assembly GCA_018712785.1 of Candidatus Choladousia intestinavium. GTDB lineage: Bacteria > Bacillota > Clostridia > Lachnospirales > Lachnospiraceae > Choladousia > Choladousia intestinavium. Next base: position 348 of record DVGK01000019.1, read on the forward strand.
CCTTTTCTCCCCTTTCCTTCTTGGCCATCTTCTTTCCCATGGTCAAAAGGGGATCCGCAATAATATCTCCCACAGAAAGTCTTGGATTCAGAGATGAGTAAGGATCCTGAAAAACCATCTGAATATCATGGTAAATATTTTTCTTTTCCTTCCCTCTGAGTTTCAAGATCTCCCTTCCTTCCAGATAAACTTCTCCGGAAGTCGCCTCTTCCAGTCTGGTGATCACACGCCCCAGCGTAGTTTTTCCGCAGCCGGATTCTCCCACTACCCCAATGGTCTCCCCCTGGTTAATGGTGATGTTCACGTCTTCCACCGCATGGAGCAGTCCTCTTTGAGTTTTAAAATATTTAGTCAGGTGTCTCGTCTCAATTACAGGAGTACTCATGCTTCCTCCTCCTTTCCCCACGCCTCATACCGGAAACATTTAATGGCGTGCGTTCCCTTCTTAAACGCCGGCGGCAGCTCCCTGCCGCACCGCTCCTCAGTCAGCGGGCAGCGGTCATGAAATTTGCATCCTTTAGGAAGATCTGTGGGATCCACCACATAGCCCTCGATAGGAGTCAGCCTCTTTTCGGAAGAATTCAGTTTCGGAATACAGTTAAACAGGCCGGTGGTATACGGATGATTTTCTTTTCTCTGGAATACTTCCTCCACCGTTCCGTTTTCCACAATCTCTCCGGCATACATAACCGCCACGCTGTCACAAGTCTCCGCCACAATTCCCAGGTCATGGGTGATCATTACCATAGCTGTGTTAAAATCCTTTTTCAGTTCCCGCATCAGCTGCAGGATCTGGGCCTGAATGGTAACATCCAGGGCCGTGGTCGGTTCATCCGCAATCAGCAGCTGGGGCTGGCATACCAACGCAATGGCAATTCCCACTCTCTGCTTCATACCGCCGGAAAACTGAAAAGGATACTCCACTTTTCTCTCAGGAGGAATTCCTACCAGCTTCATAATCTCATCCACTCTTTTTTCTTTTTCCTGATTGGAAAGATTTTTAAAATGAAGAGTCAGCATCTCCCCGATCTGATCCCCCACAGAAATAATGGGATTTAGACTGGTCATAGGATCCTGAAAAATCATAGAGATCTGCTTTCCTCTCATTTCCTGGAGCTCCTTTTTGTTCATCTCTCTGACATTCTTTCCATTATAAATAATGTCGCCGGAGGTAATCTCCCCTACCTGTTCCGGAAGAATTCCCAGGACGCTTAAGGCGGTGGTAGTTTTTCCGGCACCTGTCTCTCCTACCAGGCCCAGAGCCTCCCCTTTGTGTATAATCAGGTTCACGCCGTTGACCGCGTGAACCACCGCGTCATCTGTATTATATTGTACGTATAATTCTTTTATCTTTAATAATTCATCCATCTGCCTTACCTCACTTCTTCATTCTGGGATCCAGCGCATCCCGCAGTCCGTCTCCCACGAAATTAATAAAGATAACACTGAGGGCAATGGCTGCGCCTGGGAAAATACCAAGATATGGATAGAAGCGGATGTAATCTCCCACTTCTGATAAAATCGTTCCCCATTCCGGTGTGGGTGACGCGATACCGATTCCTAAAAATCCCATTCCTGCAATTCCCAAAATTGTGGACCCCAGCATCAGGGTAGAGGACACCACCACAGGCCCCATACAGTTGGGAAGAATATGTTTTACCAGAATTTTCCCCGTAGAGGAGCCATAGATCCTGGCCGCATCCACATACTCCGCGCCTCTGGTGGTCAGAATCGCCGATCGGACGGTTCTGGCTACCCCCGGAAAGCTTGAAAGAGCCAGCGCCAGCCAAAGACTTGTGATCCCCTGGCCAAATACCACCACAAGGGTCATAGCCATCAGAAGATTCGGCACTGACATAAAGACATCCATAAGCCGCATAATCAAAGTATCAACAAGACCGCCAAAATATCCTGCAATACTTCCAAAAATCATTCCCAACACCAGAGCTCCTGCCATTACAATAAAGCCCGAAGCCAGAGAATAAATTCCTCCCCACATGATCCTCGCAAACAAGTCCCTTCCAAACTGGTCCGTACCAAACCAAAACTGACTATTAGGAGAAACCGTTACCTGAAGCAGATCCTGGTAGATTACCCGCTCCCAGCTGATATACAGAGGCGCGGTGAAACACACCAGCATCATCAGCACAATTCCGACCAGTCCGATGACTGCCAGTTTATTCTTCTTATACCGATGCCAGATCAGCCCCCACTGGGACATGCTGCCTTTGGCTGCAGCGCGTTCCATCTCTTTTGCTCTTTTCTTTGACATTTCTATTTCCCCCTTTTAGCTGTACTGGAGTTTAACTCTGGGGTCAATCACTGCATATAAAATATCTACCAAAAGGTTTACCACGCAAACCAACAGTGAAATAAAAATAATAGGCCCCATAACCTGCGGAATATCACTGGTTCGCACTGCGTTTACCAGCATTGAACCAATACCGGGAATCGCGAAAATCGTTTCTACAGTAACGGCTCCGGCCACCAGGCCGCCCACATTATTTCCGATATTGGTAATTACAGGAAGCAAGCCGTTTCTAAGCGCATGATAGCAGATCACCCTGATTTTAGAACACCCCTTGGCGCTGGCAGTACGAATATAATCCTGTCCCAGCACATCCAGCATACTGGATCTGGTAAGACGTACCTGTCCTGCCACACGGCTGGCAGCCAGCATAATAGACGGCAGTATAAAGTGAGCGAAAGATCCAGCCCCAGTCACCGGAAACCATCCCAGCCACAGGCAGAAAACAATCTGACAAATCAAAGACAGGAAAAAGTTTGGCAGGCTGATTAATAACATTGCCAGAATCATCGTCACCCTATCTCCTGTGGTATTCTGTTTTACTGCCGCATAGATGCCCGCCGGAATTCCAACCCAAATCGTCAGCAGCAGAGCCAGGCCCGTGAGAATCAAAGTATTCGGCAATCGTTCAATAAATTCGCTTTTCACATTCGTCTGCATCACCCAGGATTCGCCCATTTCTCCTTTAGTAATCAAATCCCACATATAAGTTCCGTAGCGCACCAGAAGCGGACGATCCAATCCCATCTCATGATGCATTTCTTCTATCTGTTCTTCTGTAGCAGTGGTTCCCAGACGCATTAAAGCAGGATCCGCTGGGGACAGGGACAGAATCGTATATACAAGAAGCGTCAGCAGCAAAAAGGTAGGGATGATCATCAGCAAGCGCTTCCCAATATATTTCAGCATAAAGCCCTCCTTTCCCCTCTTAAGGGAGGTTCGCATAAAAATGGCAGGCCGGACCTCTGGGAGCATATCACCCAATACATCCAAGCAGATCCAGCCTGCTTCTTCTTTATTTGCAATCAGTTCGGAAAAACATCGCCTTTACTCAGCCCAACTCCATTCCGCAATCCGTACATTCGTTCCTGGAATTGCTTTTACATTTGCCAAGTCTGTACTGTAGCAGAAGGTATTGCAGTCCTGATACAAGGGAATCGTCAACACATGAGTATTCATAATTTCAATCATCTGACGGAAAATCTCTGTACGGGCTTCCTCATCCATTTCTACAGCGGAAGCTTTTCCAAGTTCTGCTAATTCTTCTTTATATTCACTCTTAGAGTTTTCATAATTCTGTGTTCCAGGCATAAAAAGCTGATAAAGCAGGTTGCAGTCATAAAGCGAAGGAAGACCAGAATATACACTAATATCAAAGTTTCCTTCATTCAGCAGCGTTTGATGTGTTGCACCATCCACTGCTTTCAATTCTACAGTCATTCCGATATTCTGAAGATTTCCTTGAATCACCTGGCATACTGCCTCTTCCTTAGATCCTGACGGTACAATAATTACAATTGGATCCCCGTTATAATTGGAACTCTCCAGATACTCTGACGCCGCCTCAGGGTCATACGCCGGAACAGTGGTAAAGGTTCCATCCTCCGGTCGGCAGCGAAGTCCGGGTGCGATCATACAGCTTACAGCCGTTGTATGTCCTTTATTCAACACCGTATTAATCGCTTCTGGATCAATGGCTGCACAGATAGCAAGGCGGAGATTTTCATCTGTATTCAGCTGAGACTGGGAGCCCCACTGGATGTATGCAACAGTATTCGCCGTACAGTAACTAACCTCAAAACCATCCATTCCCTCTACCATCTCGCAATTCTGAAGAGACACATTCTGAAGCGCATCTACCTCTCCCGTCTCCAGCGAAAGAAGCTGGGAATTGGCATCCGGAATAATCTGGAGGTTCACCTTTTTAATGTCTGGCGCTCCCTGCCAGTAATCCTCATTAGCCTCCATGGAGACATAGCTTCCGATGGCACGGTCTACGAATTTGTAAGGACCTGTTCCAATAGGATGTTCTATATATCCTTCCCAACCAACTTCTTCTTGATAGCTTTTATCCAACATTACCATATGGTAGGAAGCAAAGAAATTATCGGTAGATGCAAAGGGTTCCTCCATATAAACGGTTACATGGGTATCATCCACCACCTCTGCCCGGTCAAATCCCGGAATATTCTGATCCGTAACTACAGGATTTTCCGGAATCAGATTAATCGACCACGCCACATCTTCTGCCGTCATCTTCTCCCCATTGTGAAAATAAACATCATCTCTGAGAGTAAAATACCACTCTGTCCCCTCTTCATTATGGCTCCATTCCGTAGCCAGCCAGGGCTCCAATTCATTAGTCTCCGTGTTATACCAGAGCAAAGGATCATACAACGCAAATACAATGAGACCATCTCGATTGGAAACCGCCACATTATTGGACATAGGTACCAGATTTGAAATCTCCGATCCAATTCCCAAGTTTAAAGTTCTGTCGTCCTCCGCCGCGGAAACCGGGGCCGTCATGAGAGAACCTGCCATCAGGGCAGCGGCAGCCGTTAAGGCAAGCGCCTTTTTGAAGTGTCTTTTCATTTTACTTTCCTCCTTCATTTTTCATTTTTGTAATCGTTTTCATTTTGTATCACCAAGATACCATAAATAGTTGTGAAAGTCAACAATTTCAATATTCTTTTTTGGGTTATTTTGTTTATTTAGTACATTTCAACAATTATTTCTCTTTTTTCTTCTTATTATAATTTTGTAATCGTTTTATTTTTTGTGCATTTTATCCTTTCAGGAAGGAATTGACATTTCTCCATTCTTTTCTTATACTACCTGACTTTCAGAGTTAGATGGCAAAAAATGGTGTTAAGCCACAGATTAAAACCTGTGACTTAGCATCTTTTTTATTTGCGATTCTGTGAGAAAATAAGAGGTGAGGGGAAGTTCTGTCTTCTGTGCAAATTCCCGGATAAATGTTGAGTTCCTTGTCAGATTTATGTACTTCCTTTCAGAGACCCGGGCTGCACGGAACTGTTTAAAAAAGTTCAGGATATCTTCAGAACAATACGGATCTCCTAAGACTTTAAACTGCAGCAGGCGGGTCAAAAGGACAGCAAGATAGCAGATCAGGAAATGGCCTGTGATGGTATCTTCCTTCTGGAGATATACGGGTCTTACGTCCAACTGCGACTTCATAATCCTGAAGGATTCTTCAATCCGCCATAAGTTGTGATAGGTATGGTATACTTCTGAATCTGACATATGGATCTCTGATGTAACAAAAAGACTATAACCAGCCAGTGCCTGCGCTTTTTCAATCGCTTTTTCATTCATAAGCACCTTTACTTTATCTTTTGATTTCTTCCCTTCTTTATCAACGGCCTGAAAGGTCACAAATTTTGCGCTGTCCCCGTATTCGGATCTTTTTGCCTGGCTTGCCCGGAGGATTTTTGCTTTTTCTATCTGTCTGCTGATTTCATTCTTTTGTTTTTTGGCGAGCTGAGGATTATAGACAGCTACTCGTTTTTCCTGTAACCGTACAATCTTTTCCCTACCAATTCTTTTTCAT
>DVGK01000020.1 GCA_018712785.1 Candidatus Choladousia intestinavium
GATTACCGATACCTTCTACAGCAGCCAGGAAACTCTGATGACTAAGAGCTGTGAAACAGTGATCCGTCATATGCGCCAGGAGCTGATTTCTGACTTCGCCCGGATTGATAAAATGCTGAACAGTCTGTCAAAAGCACAAAGCAGCTACAGTGAGTCTATGGCGCGCACTCTGGGACGCCTGGAAAAAGTTGCCGAAGCTTTGGAAAAGAATATCGAAAATGCCGATGCCTTCCACGCCCAGTCCCTGCGGGATCTCAATGCCGCCCAGCGCGAGACGGTTCGGGCCGAGGAGGTACAGAAAGAAGCGTATCAGGAATATATCCGTTTTATGTATGAATCCATTCAGCGCTTTTCTCAGATCTGGGAAAAATACACGGAGGAATTCCAGAGGTGTGCCGATGAAATTTCCCGCATGACGCCGGTTCGGGCCTCCAGAGAAGAAAAAGAGCGCCTGGCGAAAATCAGCAGTCTGCTTCATGATCTTCAGAATCAGCAGATCGCCGCCAACCACGCTGCTGTCTCCTCCGCTGATCTGATGGAACAGAAGGCTTTGCTGAATGAAACCATCAGCCGTCTGGATGAGCTTACGGATCTGGTTCAAAAACCATTTTTCTTTCTGGGACACCGGAAGAACCGGGAGGAGGAATAAAGCTTGCGGATTTTAATTGCAGAGGACGAAAAGTCCTTAAATGCCCTGCTGAAAAAGCAGCTGGAAGCCCAGTCCTACAGTGTGGACGCCTGCCTGGACGGGCAGGAGGCCATAGATTATATAGACTGCACGGATTATGATGTGATTCTTCTGGATATTATGATGCCGAAAAAGAGCGGCATGGAAGTGCTGAAGGCCCTTCGCCGTAAGGACAGCCAGACTCCGGTTCTCCTGCTTACGGCCAGAGACAGTATTGAAGACCGTGTGTTGGGGCTGGACGCCGGAGCGGACGATTATCTGGTAAAGCCTTTTGCCTTTGAGGAACTGCTGGCCCGGATAAGGGTTATGCTGCGGAAAAAAACGGGGCAGAACTCCAGTCTTCTCTCAGCCGGCGATCTGACGCTGGATCTGAACAGCCACACAGTCACCAGGGCCGGTCAGGAGATCCCTCTTTCCTCCAAAGAGTTTGCCCTTCTCCGCTATCTTCTGATGAATCAGGGCCGGATTCTTTCCAGAGATCAGATTGAACAGCACATCTGGAATTACGACTACGTCGGCTCATCCAACATGGTAGATGTCTATATCCGGTACCTTCGAAAAAAAATAGACGATCCCTTTGACCGGAAACTCATCCATACCGTGCGTGGCGCCGGTTACGTATTAAGGGAGGATTCCCACTGATGAAAAAACTTTCTCTCAAATGGAAGCTTACCCTTCTCTATACACTGTTTACCACACTGCTGACTTTTATCATTCTCGCCGTTCTCCTCTATCTTGGGAGCGGGAGTATTCTGGCATCTACGCAGGATCAGCTGAAGGAACGGGTATTTGAAGGTTTTGAAATGCTGGATGTGAGAAACGGCTCACTTATTATAGACTCCGACTTTTCAGATGTGGAAAGCGGAGTTTATCTGTCTGCCTACGACGAATCCGGCTCTCTTCTCTCAGGAAGGGTTCCCTACGGCTTTACTTCCTCTATTTCTTTTCAGGAAAATACAGTACAGACTGCCAGTCTTGGCGGCAGTACCTGGTATATTTTCGACGCTTCCTCCGAGCTGCGGGATTTTGGAACCATCCGGATCCGGGGTATCTGTTCGGTATCCGCCCTGGAGGAAGAGCTGCGGCTGCTGATTCGCCTGGCCCTTATTCTTCTTCCGCTGATTATCCTTCTGTCCGCGATTCTCTGCTTTTCTCTGGTTCGCCGCACGCTGCGCCCTGTTTTTCATATCACCAGGGCGGCCCGGGAAATCTGTGAGGAAAAAGATCTTTCCAGGAGAATCGGCCTGAAAGGAAACCGGGATGAAATCACCATCCTTGCTGAAACCTTTGACTCCATGCTGGAACAGCTTCAGGAGGCCTTTGAACGCCAAAAGCAATTTACCTCCGATGTCTCTCACGAACTGCGGACGCCCCTGTCCGTCATCTTATCTCAGTGTGATGAGCTTTTAGGCAGTTCAAATTTAACCGCTGAAGAGAAAACAGCTGTCCATACGATTCAAGATCGAGCCAGAAATCTCACCCGCCTGGTTTCCCAGCTTTTGTTTCTCTCCCGCACAGATCAGAAACGGCAGACTCTCACTCTGGAAAGCCTTGACTTCACTCTGATTGCCAGAAGTGTCCTGGAAGAGCTGGAAATGTTTGCTGCCGAAAAAAAGATTTCTCTGGAAGAAGAGATTCAGGACAGCATCACCCTGCTGGGCGATGAAACCCTGCTGATGCGGCTGTGGATGAACCTTATTGAAAACGCTATTGCCTATACACAGGAAGGAGGAAGGATTCAGGTGGGGCTCTTTCAAAAAGATGCTGCAATAACCGGCTATGTAAAAGACAACGGAATAGGAATTTCCCAGGAGGATCTCCCCAAAATCTGGGAGCGCTTCTACCGGGCGGATTCCTCCCGTACAGATTCCTCCCATTCAGGACTGGGTCTGTCCATGGTCAGGTGGATCGTCGAGGCCCATGGCGGAACGATCCGCGCTGAAAGCACGAAAGGAAAAGGAAGTCTTTTCGTCTTTACCCTGCCGAAAGAAAATTCTTGATTTTTATGTTCTTTAATCTTCCTCTAAAACAATTTATTAAAAAAGCCTTTATTTTAAGCTAATTCAAAGAATTTTTGTTACTTTTCTGTTGCAATTAAACTGATTAAAAATGGAGGATTGTGGTATAAAAGCCAGCGTGTGAGCGCTGGCTTTCTTCCTATTTTATGCGTTACCGGATAAACGCAGAGAATCCAGCAGCTTTCAGGCGTTCTACCTGTTTCTCAGCATTTTCTTTCAGCTCATAAGCTCCCGCCTGAATTTTGTAAAAATTATCCTCAAAGAAGATAAAGGAGTCAAACCCGGCAGCTTTGAGCTTCTGAACCCTAGCCTCGGCATTTTCTCGGACCGTGTAAGCCCCGGCCTGCACAGTGTATAACTCTCCAGGCCGCTCTGGTTCTTCAGTTTCTCCGCTTTCCTCTTCATTCTCCGTAATATCTCCGTCATATATGCTCAACTCAAAACGGTCAATAATATCGCAAATCTTACTTACATAATTCACGTCTGTAGCATACTCTCCCTTCTTGATTAGGTTGATCTGTTCTGTATAATTTTTACAGTCCTGTATGCCAGCGTAACGCAGTTCGCTTCCGTCCAGCGCCTCCAGGAGGTAAGCGCATCGGTCTTTAATGCTCTCCTCAATATTTGGATACATCCGGAAATCCGCAAATACATAGTATATGTTCCCCGCCCCATCCTGCTCCGGCGTCAGGATACTGACTTTGCTTTTTCCGTCCCAGGTAGATCCACTCCACGTATTCCCAGAAAGATTGCATTTCATACCACAGACGTTATTTGCTTTCCTTGCCAGCTCCGTCTTGCAATAACCGCTCTCCAGAATGGTTTGCGCGGCACATACGCTGGGGAAAAGCCCATAAGATACGGAAATCGGCCGGCAGATCTCAAGCAATCTGGCCGCAGCTTCTTTCTCGGACAAATCCACGAACTCGGAAGTCTGTGTGCCGGTGACTGCCGCAGTATTACTATATACCGCTTCCCCATTCCAATCATATACGGTCCATCCGGGCGGGCAATCATTTTTCGCATTCTCCAAGATCCGATATGCGCCCCTCTGGGACTCTGCATCTTCCCAGCTTTTTCTTACTCTGTAGAGCCGATCCACTTCTGTTCCATTTCCGGATTCCGGAATCTCTTCCCCCTCAGCCCCGATCAGGTTCTTAAATCGTTCCCAGTCTCCTTTCGCGCGGATCTGGGAAGGACAGTTCTTCCCGCAAACATCGTAGTGTGATACCACATGAGCAGCGTCAATCCCCAGTTCGTCCATTTTAACCTTGCAAACCTTTACCAAATTCGAAAATGCTTTCTCATAATCATAGCCAGCCTGGACGCACATTTCTATACCATAACTGTTCCGGTTGCTTACTGTCCCAAACAGCTTCCCTCCGTAGTTCACGCCTACATGCCAAGCTCCCCTTTCCGGCGGCATTACATCATAAGCAATGCTCCCATCATCCACATAGCAATGGGCGGACATCCCATCAAAATTTCCATCGTGCTGTGCTTTTGCGTGGGCTTTCGCATCGGCCCCCTTATTAAAATTATCTGTATTATGGATCACGATCCACTTTACATCATTCTTTTCGTAACTGTTCTGATTTGATATATAATCTTGACTAAATTTCATGTTGTTCCTTTCCGCTATGTCTCAGCTTTTTGTTCAGATTATGCTTTTTGTTTCTTAATGTGAGGACGGCCCTATTTGCCGTCCCCTTCTCCGGTTTTGTCCTCTGATTTCTTTGTCAAAATATCAATGGCATTCTGGATCGCTGCGGGGAGTGGTATCCCCATTAATCCGGCATTTTCCACAATCGAGATCAGCTCATTGGCAATAAATCCAATGATCACAGCGTCCCGTATGTAATTTACCCCGATTACCAGATCCAGGCGGTAGGCAACCAGGACAAAGAGCAGCGTAACCGCCTTCCGGCACAATCCTTTCCAGCCGGCGCGGCTCTCCAGCGTACCACTTTCCGTTTTTTTGCTGTTGTGAAATACTCCGGCCACAATCAGGCCGGAAATATAATCCACGGCCATAAAAATCAACAGTGTTGCCAGCGCTGCGTCCCATCCTCCAAACGCTGCCGCTACCGCTCCTCCTACTGCCCCAATAGCTGTACAAATCATCTCTTTCATTCTTTTCATGCCCTCACTTTCCTTTCTTAACCAAAACAAATAAATCATCTATTTTTCAAGGAGAAGCTCGCATTCTCATAGTCATCACCTCCTAAAATTAAAAGCATATCAACCTCAGATAGTTCTGAAGCTCATATACTTTTACTCACAAAACACGAATTTGCAATACCTTCCGGCAGGGCATTTTGAGTTAGATGACGTTACTATCGACAATGCCGACACTCCCATGATATATGCTAGGAATGGCATAAAGATCAATTACGCGCAGAGTTGTACAAATCATCCTCGATCTGGCGTAATCACTATTTTTCTGACGCTTAAAGTTAATGATTTATACGCGGCACAGTATGCTTTATGCGGACAAACAATTTACTATCGCTTCAGGGATAATGGATCTATGGGGGCATGGGAAGTTCTTAATTCGTAATTTAAATTTTTATTTCCATCGCCCTATCGCAATCCAACGGAATCCACT
>DVGK01000021.1 GCA_018712785.1 Candidatus Choladousia intestinavium
AAGATTGTGAATACCGTAAATATATTTTTTTGGTTTCGGGCTGCTGCCTCTCCGGGAGATATTATTTCCTTCTTCCAAAGCAGAAAGAATCGGACTATAATATAAAATGTAATTTCAGAGATATATGAGAAAGGAACGAACATGCAGTATACAGCTCCACATTATTATAAGAAATTCCATTGTACCGGTTCGGACTGTCCCGCCACCTGCTGTGCCGGATGGCAGATACAGATCGACCCTGCGTCTCTCAGAAAATACAGGAAAATGAAAGGCCTCCTCGGAAACCGGCTGCAAAATGAAATTGACTGGAAAGAAGGCTGCTTCCGGCGGTACGGCGGCCGCTGTGCCTTTCTGAATGAAAATAATCTGTGTGATCTCTATCTGGAAGGAGGCGGAAGCAGAGCCTTCTGCCGGACATGCCGCACATATCCGCGGCACATTGAAGAATTTGAGGGTCTTCGTGAGATTTCACTTTCCCTCTCCTGCCCTGTAGCAGCAGAGCTGATTATAAATAGCTCGGAACCGGTCCGTTTTCTCCATGGGGAGAACCCGGACAGAGAGGAAAACTACGACGATTTCGATTTTCTCCTCTTTACAAAACTGATGGACGCCAGAAGCCTGATCATCCGTTTTCTCCAGAACCGGGAACATCCTTTCCGTCTCCGGGCCGCTGTCTGTCTTGCGCTGGCTCACGATCTGCAGGAGCGGATTGACCGGAATGCTTTATTTGAGGCGGATACACTGTTTGAAAGATATGACTCTCCCGGAGTATGGGACTGGTTCTCAGACCGGCTTGAAGAAATTAAGAAAAGGGCAAACTATGCGGACATACAAAGGGACACAGAACAGGCTCTGTTCTCCCTCCTGGACCATCTGGAAGTCCTCTCACCGGACTGGCCTCCTTATCTTCAGCAAATACGAAAGGTCCTTTCCGCAAATGGACAATCCTGTCTTCCGGAGCAGGATTTTTCCTCCTTTTTCACTGACACAATGGAGGAACAGCTCCTGATCTATTTTGTATTTACTTACTTCTGCGGCGCAGTATATACCGGCAATGCTTACAGTAAGATGAAATTTTCTCTTGCCGGTACGCTTCTGATCCGGGAACTGGTCCGCGGGGAATGGCTTCAGGCCCCGGATCAGTGTGATAAGGAAACCGTGATCCGGACAGCCTGCCGCTGTTCACGGGAAGCAGAGCATTCGGATTATAATAAAGTTACAATGGAACAGATGCTTAAGGAGGATAAACGTTTCGGAATTGAGGAACTGTTCTCTCTCTTATAAAAGGATTTTTACAGCAAAACAGGAAGCGGTGCTCTCCTGCCTGTCTGACGGCAGCAGTCCGCTTCCTGTTCTTCTCCGTTTGTATATCTGTCTTTATTTTCGGTTTCCGCGTCCCAGCTGCCAGAAGGCGACCGCACTTGCGGCAGCCACATTCAGAGAATCCACTCCGTGGGACATGGGGATCCTGACGGTATAATCACAGGCCGCAATCGTTTCCGGGGACAGCCCATCTCCTTCGGTTCCCAGAATAACCGCAAGCTTCTCTTCCCTGCATACTTCCTCATCATCAATTTCCACCGAATTATCAGTAAGAGCCATTGCCGCGGTACGGAATCCCAGCTCTTTCAGAAGAGTCATGCCGGTCCCTGGCCACACCTCCGTTTTCCGGTTCCCGGCTTTTTCCCTCTCACTGTCCTCTTTTCCCCTGCTTTCATCTGCGGCTTCGCCTCCCAGAATCGTCCAGGGAATCTGAAATACTGTTCCCATGCTCACCCGGACCGCCCTCCGGTACAAAGGATTGCTGCAGCCGGGCGTAAGCAGTACTCCATCCATATTCAGAGCAGCTGCAGACCGGATAATCGCGCCTACATTTGTCGGATTCATAACATTTTCAAGAACGGCAATGCGTTTTGCTCCCCGGCAGATTTCTGCCGGAGACGGAAGAGGTTTCCGGTGCATGGCGCAGAGCATTCCTCTTGTCAGTGGAAATCCGGTAAGGCGTGTGAGCACATCAAACCCGGCGGTATAGACCGGAATATCCCTGCAGCGGGCAATCACTTCTCGGCCTTCCCCTTCTATATGCCGCTCCTCTGTCAGAATAGAAACCGGCACGTATCCTGCGTCCAGAGCACGCAGAATAACCTTCGGGCTCTCTGCGATAAAAAGGCCATCTTCCGGTCTGTCTTTATTCAGAAGCTGCGCTTCCGTAAATCTTGCGTAGACGTCCAGCTCCGGTGCCTCAAAGTCCACGATCTGCTTTATGCGATCTCTCATCAGCTTATCTGCCATCTGACATGGCTCCCTTCTCCATCTTTCTGTACGATCAGCTGGTCTTCGATTTCCTGTTTCAGCTCGGATACATGGGAAATAATTCCGATCATCCTGGAATCTCCCGCCATGTTCTGAAGCACCCGGACCGCTTTGTCCCTCGAATGCTCATCCAGAGAACCGAATCCCTCGTCAATAAACATAACGTCAAGATTAACTGACGCGCTGCCGGCACGGATCTGATCTGCCATGCCAAGAGCCAGGGAGAGCGCTGCCATAAAGGACTCTCCGCCGGACAGAGTGCGTACTTCTCTTTCCTTTCCCGTTACCGTAGAGTAAACCATAAGATCCAGACCTCTGTTTTTTCCTTTTCCTGCTTTTTCAATATCAAACATGCGGAGTTCGAACTGGCCGCCAGTCATATCCTGAAACCGGCGGTTGGCCGCATAGAGAATCCGCTCCAGATAATACCGCTGTACAAAGGTTTCTATATCCATCCGGGAACCGGTCACATTTCCGGCCAGCAGATTATAGAGTTCATCCAGACGCCGGTGTTCATCCATGACTTTCTTTCGTTCTTCCATAACAGGTTTCAGCGACTGATAAACCTCCGTATCTGCCCGGTAATATGCTTTTTCTCTCTCCTGTGCTTTCTGAGCCGTATCCAGACGTTCTTTTGCCTGGTCTCTCGCCGCTTCCAGTTCCTCCGGCACAGGCCGCTTTTTCCGGCCTGTTTCCTTTTTTGCCGAATCTCTCCTGCTCTCTGCGGCAGCCTTTTTCCGGTTGTATGTGTCAATTATTTCCTGCAGCCGGACAGTCTCTGTCCGGTCCCGGGTTTCGGTCTGTTCCTTCCACTGAGATTCTGTCAGAGCTTTTTCTTTCATTGCCGTTTCATAGGTATTTTTCCGTTCTTTGCACTCCTTCTTCTGCCCCGGGAGCTCAGCATGGTAACGGTGAATCAAAGTCCGGGCGTTCTCAAGATCCGACTTTGCCTTCTGACTGGCTTCTTCTGCTGCGCTGCAGTTCTGCTCCGCATGCTTTTTTCCTGCTTTTGCTTCCGACAGAGCCATTCTCGCCTCCGCTTCGGTTTCATACTCCCGGGAAGCATCCAGACTGTCCCGCCGGGCCTGACATGAGGCGAGTAATGCTTTTGCCTCCGTCAGTTTCTGAGCCGCTGACTCAGCCGCAGTCCGAAGTTCAGATTTTTCTGCCTCAATTCCCTGCAGACGATTCTGCAGCCGTTTCAGAGTCTGTACATCCTCTTTCAGTCCTTTTTCTTTCTGAAAAAGCGAATGTTTCCATTCCAGCAGGATCTTTTCTGCCTGCCCGAGCGTCAGTTTCTCCGGAATCTCTGTTTCTTCCGGTACATTTCCTGCCAGTTTCCGCTGCAGTTTTTCCATTTCCGCTGTCAGATTATTTTCTTTTTCTGTCAGCAGCGCAGCTGCAGAACGGGCGGCGGAAGCCGTCTCTTCCTGACGGGCTCTGAGTCCGCTTACTTGCTCTCCCAGAGCATCCAGTTCTTCCCTGCTCAGATTCTGATAGTCCTCATCCAGCTGACAGGGCCGTGGATGTTCGAGAGACCCGCATACCGGGCAGGGCCGGCCGGGCCTGAGCTGTTCTCTGGCGATAAATCCGGCCTGGGCATTCAGAAATATCCGGCGCCTGTTTTCATATTCCCTGTTTTTCTGCTCATATATGCTGCTTGCACCGGCATACTCCAGTCTGGCTTTATCTGCTGTCTGTTTCTGTTTGTCTGTGTCCCGGGTCAATGTTCTCAACGAAGAAAGATCTGTTTCCGTCTCTGCCGCTCTGTCCATTTCTCCCTGCCAGCGTTCCAGAAGCAGTCCGGCCTGTCCCAGAATCTCTGCCTGGCTGCGCCACTTCTGTTCATTTTCCTCCAGCTGTGAAACGTTCTGCCGCGCTTCGGAAGCAATCTTCTCTGCCCGATGGACAGCGGAAGAAGCGGAAGCGGTCTCCTCCTCGGCTTTCCGGATCTCCCGGAAAACAGCCAGCGCTCTTTCTGCTTTTTCGGTCACTTTCGTATAATTCTCTATTTCTTTATGCAGCAGCGTATTTGCCGCTTCCGCCTGTTTCTTTGTCTCCTCGTATATCTTACTGAATCCGGGAAGAGCCGCTTCCTGCTCCGCAAGACTGCGTTCTGCCTTTTTTACCGTCCTTTCTGCATCCATATACCGCTCATAAACAGCCTGGATTTCGTAGGCGGCGCTGATCGTCCGGATCTGATCCGCGGCATCCCTGATTTCTTTTTCCTGTGCTCTGCACTCCTCCAGCTCCCGTTCTGCCTGCTCCAGTTCCTGAAACCGTCTGAGCAGCTGCAGTCCTGCCGTACAGGCATCTCTTTTTTCCAGATAGAGGCGGTTCGCCTCCCGGTATTCTTTTCCGGCAGTACTGCACCGTTCCTTCAGCGTACTGCAAAGCTCCTCCAGAATTGTCAGCATTTCTTCCAGATCCACCACTGACAGCCGGTCTGAACTGACAATCCGTTTTTTCAGTGTCAGCAGTTCCTCTGCTTTTTCGTAATCGGCAGGAACTTCCACATGGGCCGTTTCGGTCTGGCAGACCGTCCGGATCTGCCCCATTTCCTGCTGCTTCCCTTTTCTCCGGCGCCCCAGCTCTTCTACAATTTTCCCGTAAAGTTCTGTGTGAAACAGCTTTCGGAAGATCACCTTTTTATCGTCCGACTTTGCCCGGAGAAGCTCCATAAATTCTCCCTGGGCAATCATAGCCACCTGCATAAACTGATTCTTTGTCAGTCCTACGATTTCTTCCAGCTTTCTGTCTGTCTCCTTCTGCGGGTACTCGGAATCATCCGGCATAATCAGAGAAACAGAACCGCTTTCCTCTTTCACTCCGGTTCCCCGTTTCAGAGGGCGGAAATGGCGGGGCACACGGCGGACGGTATATGTTTTTTTCTCAGCTCCCGTGGCTTCGGAAAATACCAGCTCCACAAAAGGTTCTGTTTCAGGCCCCACATACTGGCTCTGAAGTTCTGTCCCGTCCTTTTTATTTATTCCGGAGCTTGCCTCTCCGTACAGTGCAAATACGATAGCGTCAAATATAGTCGACTTTCCTGCCCCTGTATCTCCGGTAATCAGGAAAAGATTCTGATTGGTTTTTTCAAAATCAATCACCGTCCGTTTTCCGTAGGAACCGAACGCCTGCATGGTCAGTTTTACCGGTCTCATTCCTGGCTCACCCCCTGCACTGTATCAATCACATCCCGAAGCAGTTCCATTTCGTCTCTGTCTTCTTCATTCTCTTCGCCATTCAGTTTCAGAAATGAACAGCAGAGATCAAAAGGATCCAGCTCTTCCTGCGGAAGAATTTCCTTTGTATAATCGTTTTTCCGGACTGCCTCCCGACGGATTTCCAGAAGATTCGGAAAGGCATTGCGGATCCGGTCCTGCATATCAGATACATCCAGATCTGCCCGGTCTGTCAGAACAGCCGTCACGTAATCTTCGCAGCTTTGCTTTAAGATCTCTTCCAGACTGCCCCTGATGATACGGATCTGCCGCAGCGGATGAAGGGGAAGTACCGTCACGTTCCGGCTGCCCTTTTCCCTCAGTTCCGCCATAACAACTCCTTTCTGCTGTCCCGCCTCGCTGACCGAACACGCCAGTGGCGTGCCGCAGTAACGGCAGAATTCACTGCCGGCCTGCATAGGTTTATGAATATGTCCCAGCGCACAGTAGTCAAAGGGATTAAGGATGTCTGCATCCACCCGGTCTATATTTCCTACAGTACAGATTTCCGAATCCATCCGCTCCACCTCGCCGGCATCCCGGCCGGAGGGAAGATAAAACTGATGACTGACCAGCACATTTCTCTCCGTAAGATCCAGTTCTTCCCGTTCAATCAGTCTGCGCAGTGTTTCATTGTAAGACAGTACGTTCCCGTTCTCATCTGACCCTGTTATCTGCCGGACCATGGAAGGACGGACAAAAGGCAGGAGATAAAAATTCACCCTGCCGTATTCATCCCTCAGGACAACCTTTTCAATATGATCTTCCGGCGCTGTCGGAGGCATTCCGATCATATATACACTCTGCCGGGACAATACGCTCCGGAAACAGTTCAGCCTGGGGCCGCTGTCGTGATTGCCGCTGATCAGCATAATCGACGCGTCCGGCAGGGCAGCGGCAAGTCCTGCGATAAAACGGTCAAACACTTCCACCGCTTCCGCTGACGGCACAGCCTTGTCATAAATGTCTCCTGCAATAAGTACAGCGTCCGGCTTCTCCCTCTCTGCCATGTCTGTAATCTGTTTCAGAATATATTCCTGATCCTCCCGCAGATCCCGGTTGATCAGCTTCAGACCGATATGCAGATCCGATAGATGAAAAAATTTCATGGTCTCTTTCCTTTCCCAAATCCGTTATACGAAAGAGTATAGCATGTTCCGCCCCTGTTGACCAGCCAGGTACTGTGTGCTTCTTCGGCTGCTCTGTTCTTTCTCTGCTTTTTCTATCTGCATTGCAGACCGTTTATCCTCCGATCGCTGACACGGCCGCTTTCATCACACCGGCCAGAAGCATTACCCCTATAGGATTCATCCGGAATTTTTTCAGAAGTATGATACAGATCACGAAAATCAGAACCAGACTCCAGTCTGTGTCCGGCAGACGGATCTTCTCTGAGCCGCCCCAGAACGCAGTTGCAAGAATCGAGATCCCCGCGGACGCAATCATGGCCACTACCGCCGGTCTAAGAGATCCCAGAACGCTCTGCAGTACAGTCATGTTTCTGTATTTCAAATATAGTTTTGCAATCAGAGTAACTATAATACAGGACGGAAGAATACATCCCAGAGTGGCTGCCAGAGCTCCCGGAATTCCTGCAATTTTAATGCCTACAAAAGTAGCTGAGTTGATGGCAATGGGCCCGGGCGTCATCTGGGAAATGGTCACCAGATCCGTAAATTCCGTCATGCCAAGCCAGCCGTGCTGTGTTACAACCTGTCCCTGAATCAGGGGCATTGCCGCATATCCTCCCCCGAAACTGAAAAGGCCGATCTGAAGAAAACTGAAAAAAAGCTGCAGACAGATCATCTCTTTTCCCCTCCTTTACTCAGAAAGGTTCTGACAATGCCGATCAGGCCGCAGACAAGAATAATACAGATCACATTGATCTCAAAGAAACATGCCGCCGCAAAGGCTCCCGCCATAATACAGAGAGACGCCGGATTTCTGCCCTCCACAATCCCCGCGGCCATATCATAGACTACCGAAGCAATCACTGCCCCTACTCCGGCCTGCATGCCTTCCAGCATCTGGCTGATAAGCCAGTTGTTCCGGAACGCATTATAGAAAACAGAGATCAGCGCGATAATCACAAAAGGCGGAATAACAGTGGCAACAATCGACACCAGTACTCCCGGAAGTCCGGCAAGCTTATACCCCACTACAATGGCCCCGTTAACCGCAATGGCCCCCGGAGACGACTGGGCAATGGCAGTCAGGTCCAGCATCTCATCTTCTTCGAT
Organism: Candidatus Choladousia intestinavium; assembly: GCA_018712785.1. Classification (GTDB taxonomy): domain Bacteria; phylum Bacillota; class Clostridia; order Lachnospirales; family Lachnospiraceae; genus Choladousia; species Choladousia intestinavium. The sequence continues at coordinate 7,778 of DVGK01000021.1, forward strand.
CCAGTGGTATTCGTCCACAAACTTCTTTTTCATCAGCGTTACAATCACATATCCGCCGCCGAATGTAAAAGCACTCAGGTACAGAGTTGACAGAAACAGTTTTACCAGCACTTCTTTTTTCTGCTTCATCTCATTTCTCCTCCTCCCTCCCCAGTATAATGACGGTTGATTTA
>DVGK01000022.1 GCA_018712785.1 Candidatus Choladousia intestinavium
TTTTGAAGGGTAAATTCTTTTTACAAGAGTGATTATAATATAATTTCCATAAAATTGCAATACATATTTTACAAAATTATTGGAATACTAAGGACGTATTAAAAATTAACAACAGGAGGCATGAAAAATGGCTAAAAATGTAAATTCCAAAAATCAGACGCAGACAAATTCCGGCACAAATTGCCACGATTCTGTACAGAATGTAAGTACAAAATCCAAAAATAAAAATTCCTCCAAGGCTTCTAACAGCAGCAAGAATTCAGGAATGGAAAATACTCATACGTCCAACGCCTACAGCGTTTACAATGAGGAAGAATAAAACGGACAATCCCATTCAGTAGCGAAGCGGAAACCTCCACATATGATAAAGTGTGGAGGTTTTTGCCGCTGTCAGCAGGGGAACAAAGGACAGCGGGGTCTGGTCCCGAAAGACCTCCCAAAGGAGTGGAGGTGGCGAAACAATGGTGGAGAATATTTCTGCCAGAGAACTGGACTCTTACGTGAACGCTCCTGGTTTTATGGTAATTGACCTGCGCACGCGGAAGGAATACAGAGAAGGCCATATCAAAGGGGCGGTGAATGTTCCTTCAGGAGAATTCGGGAGGAAGCTTCCGGATTTAAATACAGGGCTGGTGCTTTACTGCCAGCGCGGCGGGATGAGCATGGCGGTGGCCAGAGAGCTGTCCCGGAAAGGGTACAGGGTAAAAACGGTAGTGGGCGGGATTCGCGCGTACCGGGGAAAAAATCTTGTAAAATAAAAGGCGAAGAAGGGCTGCCGTGTCTGTGTGAGGAGTTCCCATACAGGCGCGGCAGAATTGCTGTCGGCCGCATGAGGATCAGCAGAGAGAAATTCATTCCAGTGAACAACGAGCCAAGCGGACATGGCCATTTGATACACCATGTACTTTCGGATTGACAGGGAGAAGGACAGGCATTAAGATAATGATACTATAATGCGTCGGCCTTTTGGCCTGAAAGGAGAAAAGGATGAAGCTTTTAATCGCGTCCGATATACACGGATCTGCTTATTATTGTAAGAAACTGCTGGAAGTGTATGAAGAGGAAGGGGCAAAAAGAATGGTTCTTCTGGGAGATATCCTGTATCACGGCCCCAGAAACGACCTTCCCAAGGAGTATGCGCCCAAGGAAGTGATCCGCATGCTGAATGAGAAAAAGCAGGAGATCTACTCGGTACGGGGAAACTGTGAGGCAGAGGTGGATCAGATGGTGCTGGAATTTCCGGTGCTGGCTGACTATATGCTGCTTTTCTCAGGGAAAAAGGTGATTTATGCCACACACGGACATATCTATAATGAAAAAAATCTTCCTCCCATGAAGGAAGGGGATGTCCTCCTTCATGGACATACACACGTGCTGCGCTGTGAGAAGAAAAAGGGAATCTGGATCTGGAACCCCGGTTCTGTTTCGATTCCCAAGGAGGGGAATCCGCCCACCTATGCTGTGCTGGAAAAGGGCGTATTTACCATCAAAGACTTTGAGGGGCATGTGATTCAGAAGTGTGAACTGTAGAATGAACGGGAGAAAAGATGGATAAATTTGAATTGATGGTTCCCTGCCATTTTGGAACGGAGGCAGTCCTTAAAAGAGAGATTCAGGATCTGGGATATGAGATCAGCCAGGTGGAGGATGGAAGAGTGACCTTTCTGGGAGACGCGGAAGCTGTCTGCCTGGCCAATGTGTTTCTACGGTCAGGGGAGCGGGTGCTTCTGAAGGTAGGGCAGATTCACGCCGAGACGTACGAGGAGCTCTTTCAGGGAACAAAGGATCTTCCCTGGGAACGGTATCTTCCCAGGGACGGGAGATTCTGGGTGGCCAAGGCGGCCACTGTAAAAAGCCGGCTCTTCAGCCCTTCAGATATACAGTCCATTATGAAAAAGGCTATGGTGGAACGGCTGAAGGAGGTATATAACCTCTCGTGGTTTCCTGAGAGCGGGGCGGATTATCCTGTGCGGGTATTTTTTATGAAAGATGAGGCGGTAATCGGCCTGGATACCTCAGGGGAGTCCCTGCATAAAAGAGGGTACAGGAAGCTGACGGCAAAAGCGCCTATTTCAGAGACTCTGGCTTCGGCGCTGATTCTGCTGACACCGTGGAAAAAGGACAGGATTCTGCTGGATCCCTTCTGCGGAAGCGGCACCTTTCCCATTGAGGCGGCCATGATGGCAGCCGGCATGGCTCCGGGGATGAAGCGCTCCTTTCTGGCTGAAAAGTGGACGAATGTGATTCCCGAAAAGCTGTGGCAGCAGGCCAGGGAGGAAGCAAAGGAGCTGGTGGATTTAGAGATCGAGACGGATATTCAGGGCTATGACCTGGATGCGGAAGCTGTAAAGATTGCCAGGGCCAACGCCAGGCTTGCCGGAGTGGAGAAGCTGATTCATTTTCAGCAGAGAGACGTAAGAGAGCTGAGTCATCCGAAAAAATACGGCTTTATTATAACAAATCCTCCCTACGGAGAACGGATTGAGGAAAAATCAGGTCTGCCGCAGCTTTACCAGGAGATGGGAAGGGCCTTTGACCGTCTGGATACATGGTCCAAGTACATTATCACATCCTATGATCAGGCGGAAAAATTCCTGGGGAAAAAGGCGGATAAAAACAGAAAAATCTATAACGGAATGATCAAGACGTACTATTATCAGTATCTGGGTCCCAAACCACCCAGAAGGAATAAGGGGGAATAATTTGAAAAAAGCAGGAAAGCTTCTGGGTCTGGCGGCCGCTTTTCTTTTGCTTCTGAATTTTTCGGTTCTGTTTCGGGGAAACGTCACAGGGGCAGAGGAAGAGACGGAGGACGGCCTGCCCGCGTATTGGAACAGCGCGGAGCAGGGAAGAAAGCCTGTGGTGAGAAGCCAGGGCAGCGATGGGACCTGCTGGGCCCTTACGGCGGCTTCCGCCCTGGAAGCCGCTCTCCTTCCAGAGGAGCGCCAGGTGTTTTCGGGGGAGCACATGGCTCTGGGAGACGCTTTTTCTTCCGGACTGGAGGAAGGCGGAGATTATGTGATGATTATGGCGTATTTAAGCAGCTGGCTGGGACCGGTGACAGAAGAGGAGGATCCTTATGGGGATGGCGTGTCGCCCCAGGGACTTTCGCCGGCAGTTCATGTCCAGGAGATTCAGATGCTTCTGGGGGAGGAGGTGGAGGTCATCAAAGAGAAGGTGATGGAGTGCGGCGCCGTTCAAACCTCTCTGTATATGAATCGGTCTGTGACAGAAGAGGGGGCGGGATATTATAATTCATCTGCGGCGGCGTACTACTATCCTGAGGAGCAGATTCAGGATCACGATGTTCTGATCCTTGGGTGGGATGATTCTTTCCCAAAGGAGTCCTTTGCCTCGGATCCTGGAAGAGACGGGGCGTATATCTGCCTGAATACCTGGGGGGAAGATTTCGGACAGGAGGGAATCTTTTACGTTTCTTATGAAGATGCTAATATAGGAGGCAATGCTCTGGCGTATACCAGAATCGATCCGGCGGATCATTATGGAAAGGTCTATCAGAACGATGTATACGGCTGGCTGGGCCAGCAGGGATATGGCTCGGAGATTTGCTGGTTTTCAAACGTTTATACAGCCGAGGAGCAGGAGGAACTGGAGGCTGTGGGATTTTACGCCACAGGAAAGAATACGGCCTATGAGCTATATCTGGTCCGGGACTTTTCCGGTCCGGACTCTTTTGCGGAGATGATCTGTCTGCAGTCCGGCTCCTTTGAACAGTCCGGCTATTATACGGTGGATCTTGAGACGCCCCAGGTACTGAAGGAGGGGGAGCGCTTCGCTGTGGCGGTGCGGATCCGGACTCCTGGGGAAAGTTCGCCTGTGGCGGTGGAGTATGCTGCCGACGCGTACTCTCAGGGGGTTGTCCTTGCGGGCAAGGAGGGCTATATCAGCCCCGACGGACAGAAGTGGGAACGGACAGAGGAAAATTACGGGAGCAATGTCTGTCTGAAAGCCTTTGTTTCCTGAAAAAATACAGTGTTTACAGCTTCGGAATGAGTGTGCTATAATAATATGAAATGCATCACTGCTGGCTGCAGTAATGAAAGTATACGCCTCGCTGTGTAAGCCGGGGCGTTATTAAGATGAACTGAATGCAGGAAGCCGTATGCTTTCTGCGTGCAGAAGCTGGGAAGGGATGGAATGAAACGAATTATATTTGCCACAGGCAATCCAGGAAAGATGAAGGAAATCCGCATGATCCTGGCTGACCTTCCGGTTCCGGTGGTATCCATGAAGGAGGCGGGAGTGGAGGCCCATATTGTAGAGGATGGAAAGAGCTTCGAAGAGAATGCCATAATCAAGGCCAGAACCGTTATGGAACTGACCGGAGAGACGGCTATGGCGGATGATTCCGGCCTGGAGATCGACTGGCTTTCAGGCGCGCCGGGTATCTACTCCGCCCGCTATATGGGGGAAGATACTTCCTATGATATAAAGAACCGGGCTTTGATCGAGAAGCTTCAGGGCGTGGCGGAGGAACAGCGCACCGCCAGGTTTGTGTGCAGCATTGCCTGCGCGTTTCCCGATGGAAGGATTATCACCAGCCGGGGAGTTATGGAGGGCAGGATCGCCCATGACATCAAGGGAGCCAATGGCTTTGGCTACGACCCGATTTTTTATCTGCCGGAATATAAGTGTACTTCTGCGGAGATCACTCCGGAACAGAAGAATGAGCTGAGTCACAGAGGCAAGGCGCTGCGCCGGATGAAGGAGCAGCTTCAGAAAATACTTTAGAGAATGGTGAGGGATAAGATGAGAATTCTGGTTGTAAGTGATACGCATGGACGTGAGGAAAATTTAGAACTGATTTTGTCACAGATGCCGATGCCGGATCATGTGATCCACCTGGGAGATTCGGAAGGAGGAGAGGACTATATACGGGAAATTATTACGTGTCCTCTGCATATCGTAGCGGGAAACTGCGATTTCTTTTCCCATCTGCCAAAGGTGGATATTGTGGAGATCGGCGGGTACAGGATTATGCTGACCCATGGGCATTACTATTATGTATCGGTGGGAACCAGGGATCTGGTGGAGGATGCCAAGGCCAATGGATGCAATGTGGTAATGTTCGGACATACGCACAGACCGTTTATCAACCAGGATGATCCGGAGCTTACCATTTTAAATCCGGGAAGTCTTTCTTTTCCCAGGCAGGAAGGACGCCGGCCCAGCTTCATTATGATGGAGATCGGAGAAGATGGGATTGCCAGATATAAAATTCATTATCTCTGATCGGGAATTTTCAGCGGCTGTCTCCCTGGCCGCGCCGGGAGCGTATCGGGGGTGCGGCAGAGGGACGGCGGCAAAAAAAGCTCTTGACGATGCCTGTCTGAATGTGGTATGCTAGACAGGCGTATGGAAGCAGGCTTTTTTTTTGTGCCTAAAATTTAAAACTAAGAGAGCGAGGTGGAAGTTGTGCGCGTTAGAATTACATTGGCATGCACGGATTGTAAACAGCGTAATTACAACATGACGAAGGATAAGAAAACACATCCTGACAGAATGGAAACAAAGAAATACTGCCGTTTCTGCAGGAAGCACACATTACACAAAGAAACCAAGTAACTGGCAGCTGTGTAAAAGGAAGTGAAGATTATGGTAAAAGCTGAAAAAGCCGGAAAGGCTGAGAAGACCCAGAAGGGTTCGAAGAAAAGCTGGTTTGAGGGCCTGAAGTCTGAATTTAAAAAGATCATCTGGCCGGACCGTAAATCACTGGCAAAACAGACAGTGGCCATTGTTGCTGTTTCGGTTGTACTGGGAGTGATCATTGCCATTCTGGATTTCATTTTCCAGTACGGTGTGGATATTTTGGTAAACATCAGTTTCTAAAATAAGTAAGGACAAAGGTGATTGTATGGCAGATGCGAACTGGTATGTAGTTCATACTTACTCCGGGTATGAGAACAAGGTAAAGGCCAATATTGAGAAAACCATCGAAAACCGGCATCTGGAGGATCAGATCCTGGAAGTCAGGGTTCCCCTTCAGGATGTGGTTGAGGTGAAAAATGGAGTAAAGAAAACGGTTCAGAAAAAGATGTTTCCGGGTTATGTGCTTCTCAATATGGTTATGAATGACGATACCTGGTACGTTGTGCGCAACACACGGGGCGTGACGGGTTTTGTCGGACCTGGATCGAAACCGGTGCCCCTTACAGAAACAGAGATGTTTAACCTCGGTATTCAGGCAGCCAACATCGAAGTGGATTTTGCTGAAGGAGACATGGTCACTGTAATCGGCGGTGTCTGGAAAGACACAGTAGGTGTGATTCAGTCTATGAACCAGAGCAAGAAGAGCGTTACAATCAATGTTGAACTGTTTGGACGTGAAACACCGGTTGAGATCAGTTTCACAGATATCAGAAAAATGTAACAGAAAATCCCGGCCAGAAGCCGGCGTGGGAGGGACTGAAGACTCCCGACATTACCACATAGGAGGTGCCTTGACATGGCAAAGAAAGTAACAGGTTATATTAAATTACAGATTCCTGCTGGTAAAGCGACACCAGCTCCGCCAGTTGGACCGGCGCTCGGTCAGCATGGCGTGAATATTGTTCAGTTTACAAAGGAGTTTAATGCCAGAACTGCGGATAAGGGCGATCTGATTATTCCGGTTGTCATTACCGTATACGCGGACAGAAGCTTCAGCTTCATCACAAAGACTCCGCCTGCAGCAGTGCTTCTGAAGAAGGCATGCAACCTGAAATCAGGTTCAGGCGTTCCCAATAAGACGAAAGTAGCTACCATCTCCAAAGATAAGGTTCGCGAGATCGCCGAGATGAAGATGCCGGATCTGAATGCCGGAAGTGTTGAAGCCGCTATGAGAATGGTGGCAGGAACAGCAAGAAGTATGGGTATCGTTGTAGAAGACTGATCCATGCACTGTCTAAGATGTAAACGCAGGAACAAAGTGGGAGGGATATTCCCGCAAATACCACCAGGAGGTTATTTAATATGAAAAGAGGAAAAAGATACGCAGAGGCGGCCAAAGCCATTGACCGCACTACACTCTACGATGTAAAAGATGCCATCGCACTGGCTAAAAAGTCAGCGGTAGCAAAGTTTGATGAGACAATCGAAGTTCATATCAGAACAGGCTGTGATGGACGTCACGCCGATCAGCAGATCCGTGGAGCCGTTGTGCTTCCTCACGGAACCGGTAAGACGGTTCGGGTTCTTGTATTCGCCAAGAACGCGAAGGCAGATGAAGCGAAGGCAGCGGGAGCTGATTTCGTGGGAGCAGAGGAGCTTCTTCCCAGAATTCAGAACGAGGGATGGCTGGATTTCGATGTAGTAGTAGCTACACCGGACATGATGGGCGTTGTTGGACGTCTGGGCCGTATCCTTGGACCGAAGGGCCTGATGCCGAACCCAAAGGCAGGTACTGTTACCATGGATGTAACAAAAGCCGTGAACGATATCAAAGCCGGTAAGATTGAATACAGATTGGACAAGACAAATATTATCCACGTGCCAATTGGAAAAGCTTCTTTCACAGAGGAGCAGTTAACCGACAACTTCCAGACGCTTATTGAAGCAATTAATAAAGCCAGACCGGCAGCGGTAAAGGGTCAGTTCTTAAGAAGCGTGACCATTGCGCCGACGATGGGACCGGGCGTAAAACTGAACACACTGAAGCTTGCGTAAGAGGATTCGCAGGCCGCGAAGAGCCAGGAGCAGAATATTTCCGCTCCTGGTTTTTGCTCTCAAAAGAAATGAAATATGGGGTTGCTGAAGATGTCAAATTTTTTCTCTTGACAATTTGGAAACCATATGATATCTTGAATAAGATGACTGCCAAAGACAGCAGGTGCCGAATGGCGTAAGGAACGACCGCCTGCCGAGGAGTACAAATTCTATAGGAGAATTTTGGATTCCTCTGCCTGCGCAGAGGATTTTCTTTTTAGTATTTGTCTGGCGGCACACAAAATCTATAAGGAGGTGTACCATTTCATGGCAAAAGTTGAACTGAAAAAGCCGGTTGTGGACGAGATTTCAGAGAACATCAAAGATGCCGAGTCTGTGATTCTGGTTCAATATTGTGGTATTACAGTGGAGGCTGATACGCAGCTGCGTAAAGAGCTGAGAGAAGCTGGCATTACCTACAAGGTATACAAAAACACAATGATGAACTTTGCTTTCAAGGGAACAGACTGTGAGCCTTTGACAAAACATCTGGAAGGACCCAATGCAATCGCGATTTCCAAGACGGACGCGACAGCTCCGGCGCGGATTATTTCAAAGTATGCGAAGCAGGCTCCTACAATGAAAATGATTGCGGGAGTGGTAGAAGGAAACTACTACGATGAAAAGGGAGTTGCGTCTCTTGCGGCAGTACCTTCAAGAGAAGAACTTCTTGGCAAGCTGCTTGGAAGCATCCAGTCACCGATCGCAAATCTTGCTCGTGTACTGAATCAGATTGCAGAATCCAAGGCAGAGTAATTTTGATTCTGAATGTCAGAGTAAAGGAAATAAACACACAAAGAAATTTCCATAGAATAATAGGAGGAACGTAAAATGGCAAAATTGACAACTGCTGAATTTATTGAGGCGATTAAAGAGTTATCTGTATTAGAGCTGAATGAGCTTGTAAAAGCATGTGAAGAAGAGTTTGGCGTATCTGCGGCAGCAGGCGTTGTGGTAGCGGCAGCAGGCGCTGGCGCAGCTGAGGCAGCTGAGGAGAAGGATGAGTTCGATGTTGAGCTTACCGAAGTAGGCGCTTCCAAGGTTAAGGTAATCAAGGTTGTACGTGAAGTAACCGGTCTTGGCCTGAAAGAGGCAAAGGATGTTGTAGACAGCGCTCCGAAGGTAATCAAGGAAGGCGTTTCCAAGGCAGAGGCAGAAGAGCTGAAGACAAAGCTGGAAGCAGAGGGAGCAAAGGTTACTCTGAAATAATTTCAGAAGAATATTTGGCATATCAAAAACTGGCATCGGGAAAAGCGGTGCCAGTTTTTTCCTGTCCTGGGGTATTTGTTCCTGAGTACGGGTGGAACCCGCAATCGCTGCTTTTTCAAAAAAAGCTTGACTCTTATGACGGGTTGTGCTATCATGTAAGTTGCACTATTGTGCGGGAGTATACCTTATGGTATAACTATGCCCAAAAGTTGACTCAGACTGCAGAAAGAACAGAGGTGAAACATCAATGGAGAAAAACAGGATACGTCCTATTACAAATGGTAAAGGATTTCGTATGAGTTATTCGCGGCAGAAAGAGGTTCTCGAAATGCCGAATCTTATTGAAGTTCAAAAGGACTCTTATCATTGGTTTCTGGATGAGGGGTTGAAGGAAGTCTTTGATGATATCTCGCCGATCGAGGATTACAGCGGGAAACTGAGCCTTGAATTTGTGGATTTCAAGCTATGTGAAGATGATGTGAAGTACTCGATTGAAGAATGTGTGGAGCGGGACGCAACCTTCGCGGCTCCTCTTAAGGTCAGAGTTCGTCTCCATAATAAAGAAAGTGATGAGATCAGTGAACATGATATTTTCATGGGAGATCTGCCGCTGATGACGGAAAACGGCACCTTTGTGATTAACGGAGCAGAGCGTGTTATCGTAAGTCAGCTGGTGCGTTCTCCGGGAATTTATTATGCGATTGCCCATGATAAGCTGGGAAAGAGACTGTTCTCATGTACAGTGATTCCCAACAGAGGCGCCTGGCTGGAATATGAGACAGACTCCAATGATGTTTTCTACGTTCGTGTGGACCGTACCAGAAAGGTACCTGTAACTGTGCTGGTACGCGCCCTCGGCATCGGTTCTAATGCAGAGATTATAGATTTATTTGGGGAAGAGCCCAAGATCGTGGCAACTCTTGCGAAGGATACTTCCGAAAACTATCAGGAAGGTCTTCTGGAATTATACAAGAAGATCCGTCCCGGTGAGCCTCTGGCTGTGGAGAGCGCGGAGAGTCTGATTATGAGCATGTTCTTTGACCCCCGCCGTTATGATCTGGCCAAGGTCGGAAGATATAAGTTCAACAAGAAGCTGATGCTCCGCAACCGGATTGCCGGACATATCCTGGCGGAGGATGTCATTGATACCACCACCGGGGAGATTCTGGCGGAGGCCGGGACCGAGGTGACCCGGGAGATGGCGGACGAGATTCAGAACGCTGCCGTTCCCTACGTTATGATCCACACGGAGGAACGGGATGTTAAAGTCCTCTCCAGCATGATGGTGGATCTGCGCCACTATGTGGAAGGGAATCCCAGGGATCTTGGTATTACAGAATTAGTATATTACCCGGCTCTGGAAAAAATACTGGAAGAAAATGACTCTGAGGAAGAGATCCGTGCCGCGATTAAGAAATCCGTGCATGATCTGATTCCCAAGCATATTACAAAGGAAGATATCATCGCTTCCATAAATTATAATATTCATCTGGAGTACGGCATCGGTACAGATGACGATATCGACCATCTGGGCAACCGCCGGATCCGCGCAGTGGGAGAGCTGCTGCAGAACCAGTACCGAATCGGACTTTCCAGACTGGAGAGAGTGGTTCGCGAGCGGATGACGACCCAGGAGATTGAGGGGATCAGCCCCCAGTCCCTGATTAATATCAAGCCGGTGACGGCTGCTGTGAAGGAGTTTTTCGGTTCCTCTCAGCTGTCACAGTTCATGGACCAGAATAATCCTCTGGGTGAACTGACTCACAAGAGACGTCTTTCAGCCCTGGGTCCGGGCGGACTTTCACGTGACCGGGCAGGGTTTGAGGTTCGTGACGTTCACTATTCGCACTACGGAAGAATGTGTCCCATCGAGACCCCTGAGGGTCCCAACATCGGTCTTATCAATTCACTGGCTACCTACGCCAGGATCAACGAATACGGATTTATCGAAGCTCCCTACAGGAAGATTGATAAATCAGACCCCAAGAATCCCAGGGTTACAGATGAAGTTGTCTATATGACGGCAGATGAGGAAGATAATTACCATGTAGCCCAGGCGAATGAGCCTCTGGATGAAGAAGGGCATTTCATTAAGAAAAATGTATCCGGCCGTTACCGGGAAGAGACTCAGGCTTATGAGAAGAGCATGTTTGACTACATGGATGTGTCGCCTAAGATGGTGTTCTCTGTGGCCACAGCCCTGATTCCGTTCCTGGAAAACGACGACGCGAACCGTGCTCTTATGGGATCCAACATGCAGCGTCAGGCGGTGCCGCTGCTGACTACCGAGGCACCCGTGGTGGGAACCGGTATGGAAGTGAAAACCGCGGTAGACTCCGGCGTGTGCGTAATCGCCAAGCATGCGGGAGTGGTAGAGAGAGCCGCGTCAAAGGAAATTATCGTCCGCAGAGATGACGGGCAGAGAGATGAATATCATCTCATGAAGTTTACGCGAAGCAACCAGAGCAACTGCTATAACCAGCGCCCCATTGTCTTTAAGGGCGAAAGAGTGGAAGAGGGACAGGTGATCGCGGACGGTCCGTCTACTTCCAACGGCGAGATTGCTCTTGGAAAGAACCCCTTGATCGGTTTTATGACCTGGGAGGGATATAATTATGAGGATGCCGTTCTCCTCAGTGAGCGGCTTGTAATGGACGATGTTTATACTTCTGTCCATATTGAGGAATATGAGGCGGAGGCTCGGGATACGAAGCTGGGGCCGGAAGAGATCACCAGGGATGTTCCCGGAGTGGGCGACGATGCCCTGAAGGACCTGGATGAGAGAGGAATCATCCGGATCGGAGCGGAGGTCAGAGCCGGCGATATCCTGGTGGGTAAAGTGACTCCTAAGGGAGAGACGGAGCTGACGGCGGAGGAGCGGCTCTTAAGAGCGATCTTCGGCGAGAAGGCCAGAGAGGTAAGAGATACTTCCCTGAAGGTTCCTCACGGCGAATACGGTATCGTAGTTGACGCCAAAGTATTTACTAGAGAAAACGGAGACGAGCTTTCGCCTGGCGTAAATCAGGCAGTGCGGATTTATATCGCTCAGAAGAGAAAGATCTCCGTAGGAGATAAGATGGCAGGCCGTCATGGAAACAAGGGTGTGGTTTCCAGAGTGCTGCCGGTGGAGGATATGCCCTTCCTTCCCAACGGGCGTCCTCTTGACATTGTGCTGAATCCCCTGGGTGTGCCTTCCCGTATGAATATCGGACAGGTGCTGGAGATTCATCTGAGTCTTGCAGCCAAAGCTTTGGGCTTTAATGTGTCAACCCCTGTGTTTGACGGAGCCCATGAGGAAGATATTATGGATACCCTGGACCTTGCCAACGATTACGTCAATCTTGAATGGGAAGAATTTAAGGCGAAGCATGAAGAAGAGCTTCTTCCGGAAGTGATGGATTATCTGTATGAGAACCGGGATCACAGGAAACTGTGGAAGGGTGTGCCCATCTCCCGGGATGGAAAGGTGCGTTTAAGAGACGGCCGTACCGGCGAGTATTTCGACAGTCCCGTAACCATCGGACACATGCATTATCTGAAGCTCCATCATCTGGTAGATGACAAGATCCATGCCCGTTCTACGGGTCCCTACTCCCTGGTAACCCAGCAGCCTCTGGGCGGTAAAGCTCAGTTTGGCGGCCAGCGTTTCGGAGAGATGGAGGTGTGGGCTCTGGAAGCATACGGCGCGTCTTATACCCTTCAGGAAATTCTGACTGTGAAGTCGGACGACGTGGTGGGACGTGTGAAGACATACGAGGCCATTATTAAGGGCGATAATATTCCGGAACCGGGTATTCCCGAGTCCTTCAAGGTTCTTCTGAAAGAGCTTCAGTCCCTGGGCCTTGATGTACGGGTACTCAAGGATGACAACACGGAAGTGGAAATCATGGAAACCATTGACTATGGCGACACAGACCTTCATTCTGTCATTGAAGGCGACCGGAAGTATGGTGATGATCGCGAGTCCTTTGGAAACTACGGCTTCAGCCAGCAGGAGTTTGAAGGCGAAGAGCTGGTGGATGTGCAGGAAGACGTGAATGACGAGGACAATGACGTGCTTTTAGAGCTGGAAGAAACTTTTGACGAAGAATAATGCGTGAAAGGAGTACCATCAATGCCGGAAACAATAAATAATGAAGTGTATCAGCCGATGACTTTTGATGCCATAAAAATCGGCCTGGCTTCCCCGGAGAAGATCAGAGAATGGTCTCATGGAGAAGTAAAGAAGCCGGAAACGATTAACTACAGGACATTGAAGCCGGAGAAAGACGGACTGTTCTGTGAACGTATTTTCGGACCCAGCAAGGACTGGGAGTGCCACTGCGGTAAGTATAAGAAAATCCGCTATAAAGGCGTGGTCTGCGACCGTTGCGGCGTTGAAGTGACGAAGTCCAGCGTCCGCAGAGAACGCATGGGCCATATAGAACTGGCAGCTCCCGTATCGCATATCTGGTATTTTAAGGGGATTCCCTCCCGGATGGGCCTTATGCTGGATCTCTCCCCCAGGACGCTGGAAAAGGTACTTTATTTCGCGAACTATATCGTGCTGGATCCGGGGGAGGCAGGCGCCACCGATCTCCATTACAAGCAGGTGCTGACTGAGAGAGAGTATCAGGAAGCCAGAGAAAAATGGGGAAGCGCCTTTAGAGCGGGAATGGGCGCGGAATCCATCAAGGAGCTTCTGGAAGCCATCGATATGGAGAAAGAATCCGCGGAGCTTAAGAAAGAATTAAAAGAGTCTACCGGACAGAAGCGGGCCAGGATTATAAAACGTCTGGAAGTAGTGGAAGCCTTCAGAGAGTCCGGCAACCGCCCGGAATGGATGGTTATGACGGTGATCCCGGTGATTCCTCCGGATCTGCGTCCTATGGTTCAGCTGGATGGCGGACGTTTCGCTACTTCGGATCTGAACGATCTGTACCGCCGGATTATCAACCGCAATAATCGTCTGAAAAGGCTTCTGGAACTTGGAGCGCCGGATATTATCGTCCGGAACGAAAAGCGTATGCTTCAGGAAGCGGTGGATGCCTTGATTGACAATGGAAGAAGAGGACGGCCGGTGACGGGCCCCGGAAACCGGGCGTTAAAATCACTTTCAGACATGCTGAAAGGAAAGTCGGGACGTTTCCGTCAGAACCTCCTGGGAAAACGTGTGGATTATTCAGGGCGTTCCGTTATCGTGGTAGGTCCGGAGCTGAAGATTTATCAGTGCGGCCTTCCCAAAGAGATGGCGATTGAACTTTTCAAACCCTTTGTTATGAAGGAGCTTGTGGCTAACGGAACTTCTCATAATATTAAAAACGCGAAGAAAATGGTAGAGCGGCTTCAGCCGGAAGTGTGGGATGTTCTGGAAGATGTGATCAAAGAGCATCCGGTTATGCTGAACCGTGCTCCTACACTGCACCGTCTGGGAATCCAGGCTTTTGAGCCGATCCTGGTGGAAGGTAAGGCCATCAAGCTTCATCCGCTGGTGTGTACAGCCTTTAACGCTGACTTTGACGGAGACCAGATGGCGGTTCATCTGCCCCTCTCTGTGGAAGCCCAGGCAGAGTGCCGGTTCCTGCTCCTTTCTCCCAACAATCTGCTGAAGCCTTCAGACGGAGGCCCTGTGGCAGTGCCCTCTCAGGATATGGTGTTGGGTATTTACTACCTGACCCAGGAAAGACCCGGAGCCCTGGGGGAAGGAAAGTTCTTTAAGAGTGTGAATGAGGCTTTGCTGGCCTATGAGAATAAGGAGCTGACGCTTCAGTCACGGGTTAAGGTTCGTGTCGCGAAGAAACAGGAGGATGGCTCCGTACTTCAGGGGAATATTGAGTCCACCCTGGGAAGGTTCCTGTTTAATGAGATTCTTCCGCAGGATCTTGGATTTGTAGACCGTACCGTTCCTGGAAACGAGCTGAAGCTGGAGGTAGATTTCCTGGTAGGCAAGAAGGGGCTGAAGAAGATTCTGGAAAAGGTCATCAACACCCATGGCGCCACCAAGACGGCAGAGGTGCTGGATGATATTAAATCCATGGGTTATAAGTTCTCCACCCGGGCGGCCATGACGGTGTCTATTTCCGATATGACAGTGCCGCCGGAGAAGCCGGAGCTGATTAAAAAGGCGCAGGACACGGTAGACAAGATCACCAGGAACTTTAAGCGCGGTCTCATTACAGAGGAAGAGCGTTATAAGGAAGTGGTGGAGACCTGGAAAGAGACGGATGATATTCTTACCAAGGTGCTTCTGGAAGGACTGGATAAATACAACAACATCTATATGATGGCTGACTCCGGAGCCCGCGGTTCCGACAAGCAGATCAAGCAGCTGGCCGGTATGCGCGGACTGATGGCGGATACAACGGGACACACCATTGAGCTTCCTATTAAGTCTAACTTCCGTGAAGGTCTGGATGTACTGGAGTATTTCATGTCTGCTCACGGCGCGAGAAAAGGTCTTTCTGATACGGCTCTCCGTACAGCAGACTCCGGGTATCTTACCAGACGTCTTGTGGATGTATCTCAGGAGCTGATTATCCGCGAAGTCGACTGCTGTGAAGGAAGAGAAGAGATTCCCGGCATGTATGTAAACGCCTTTACTGACGGCCGAGAGGAGATTGAAAGTCTTCAGGAAAGAATTACTGGAAGATTTTCATGTGAAGATATTTATGACAAAAATGGCGAGCTGATTGTAAAGGCGAACCATATGATTACGCCCAGACGCGCGGCACGGATTATGAGCGACGGCGTGGATAAAGAGGGAAAGTCCTTTGAGAAGATTAAGATTCGTACGATTTTGACCTGTCGTTCCCACAGCGGTGTCTGCGCGAAATGCTACGGCGCGAATCTGGCTACTGGCGAACCGGTTCAGGTGGGCGAGTCTGTAGGAATTATTGCGGCTCAGTCTATCGGAGAGCCGGGTACACAGCTTACCATGCGTACCTTCCATACCGGCGGTGTGGCCGGCGGCGATATCACCCAGGGTCTTCCCCGTGTGGAGGAGCTTTTTGAGGCCAGAAAGCCCAAGGGTCTCGCGATTATCACAGAGATTGCGGGCGTGGCCACGATTAAGGACACGAAGAAGAAGCGGGAGATCATTGTGACAAATGAGGAAAGCGGTGAGGCAAAGACTTACCTGATTCCCTACGGATCCAGAATCCGGGCTGTGGACGGCGTCTATCTGGAGGCCGGCGACGCTCTGACCGAAGGAAGCGTGAATCCCCACGATATCCTTAAGATCAAAGGCGTAGAGGCGGTTCAGGATTATATGCTTCGGGAAGTTCAGCGAGTGTACAGACTTCAGGGCGTTGAGATTAACGATAAGCATATCGAAGTGATCGTGCGGCAGATGCTGAAGAAGGTTCGCGTGGAGAACAACGGTGATACAGGCTTCCTGCCGGGTACTCTTGTGGATATCCTGGAGTATGAGGAGAAGAACGAAGAGATGCGCGAAAAGGGACTGGAGCCTGCGGAAGGCAAACGGGTTATGCTTGGTATTACCAAGGCCTCTCTTGCCACCAATTCCTTCCTCTCAGCGGCTTCCTTCCAGGAGACTACCAAGGTTCTCACAGAGGCGGCTATTAAAGGGAAAGTGGATCCGCTTATCGGTCTGAAGGAAAACGTAATCATCGGTAAGCTGATTCCTGCCGGTACTGGAATGAAGCGGTACCGTAATGTAAATCTTGACATTACGGGAACGGACGATTATAAGATCGACCAGGAGAGGGCAAGGATGAAAGCGGAGGCCGAGGCCCGGGCTTTGGCGGAAGCGGCAGAGCAGGATGAATCGGATCTCTCCGACGAGGAGTTGGATGAAGAACTGGAGCTGCAGGAGTACGACGGCGATGATGAGCTGGTGTCTGAGGGTTTTCAGGATGAGGAAGAAGCGGAAGCATCCCAGGCGGAAAGCGTGGATGAAGCAGAAGACAGTGAAGAATAAAGGATAATAGAAGCGGCAGGCGCTCCGAAAGGAGGCCTGCCGTTTAAATGTACCTGACAGCGCATATACATTATTTTTTTGCGGATTTTTCATTCCTCAGGTTCTTGACTAATTTCTTAAAAGACATATCTTCCGATAAATGATCTGACACGTACCGGTCTTCCGGCTCTTCCCATTTTCCATGAGGCGTCTGCTTCTGATAATAACCGGCTGGAGGCATCTGCCCGCTGTTGCCGTAGCCGGCTCTGGGAGGCGGATAGACAGAAGGCTGCTGATAACCTGGGGGAGGAGCCTGCGGAGTAGGCGTCTGCTGATATCGGACTGGTCCCTGAGAAGAATAGGGCTGCTGATACATCTGAGGACGCTGCTGATAGTAGGGAGGCGGGCTCTGAGGCTGATAATACTCCGGAGAGTCCTCCCGGGAATAGCTTCGGCGCTTTTTCTTTAAAGGCCGGAAAATCGTTTTGCGCCCGGTCCAGCCTATGATCCGTACAAGAATAATTCCCCAGAAGACTCCAAAGGAGTCGATCAGTACGTCCCGAAGCGCAGGGCTTCTTCCGGCTACGAAGGATTGGTGGTACTCATCCCCACAGGCGAAAGCCACGCAGATGAATCCGGCCACCAGCATCAGCAGAATACCGTGAAGGCCGTAAACGTACAGAGGAAAAGAAACTGCCACAGCCAGAGCAAAGTACTCGGCCATATGAGCAAGCTTTCTGGTCACTCCATGAAAACGGGTAGCCAGGCTTTGAATTTCCCATTCTTCCAGGCCGGCATCCAGAACATTGTCTGCGGCCTCAACCAGATGATAGCTGACCTTATAGCTCAGGGCGGAGGAAACATCCCCCTCCTGAGAGGAAAAAGTAAAGATCATATACATAAGAAGCAAAGCAGGAAGAAAGGAAAGAGGTTTCAAAAAGGTTCTCATAAAAATACATCCCTTCCTTATTATAATGTGCTTATAATTCAATACTACTGTCCAGGTTGACAGTAACATCTTATCATCGGCGGCCGGATCTGTCCAGAGGATTCATAAAAATATAAGAAATAGCTTGACAAGGAAAATTGCGGACAGTATAATATGTAAGTGCGTGACTGCGCACAGCTTTGTGCTGCTTGAAATTATGCAACCACATCAGCGCAGAGGCCCGGACGGCGGATAATCCGCCGGAGGCACAGGGAAATTCACGTTTCCCCTTTGCTTAAATAATTCAGGAGGTGAAAAGAGGAATGCCAACATTTAATCAGTTAGTGAGAAAAGGCAGACAAACATCTGTAAAGAAATCAACTGCTCCGGCACTCCAGAAAGGATTTAATTCTTTAAGGAAGAAAGCAACGGACGCTTCTTCTCCTCAGAAGAGAGGCGTGTGTACGGCAGTTAAGACAGCAACGCCGAAGAAGCCGAACTCAGCTCTTCGTAAGATTGCCAGAGTTCGTCTTTCAAATGGAATTGAGGTAACCAGCTACATTCCGGGAGAAGGACATAACCTGCAGGAACACAGCGTTGTACTGATCCGCGGAGGAAGAGTAAGAGACCTTCCCGGTACCAGATATCATATTATCCGCGGTACACTGGATACAGCGGGCGTAGCCAAGAGAAGACAGGCTCGTTCCAAATACGGCGCAAAGAGGCCGAAAGACGCAAAGAAATAAAGATTTTATCACAAGTTTTTGATTTGTTTCACCTTATGCCGGGTTTTTGTATTGCCAGGTGGTTGCGGGTTATATAGAAGTCCGGGCATGAAACACAATTGCACAATGGGATTGTGAGTACCTGTGATTTAATCGGAAATCATTAAGGAGGGAAGTAACGTGCCACGTAAAGGACATACTCAAAAAAGAGACGTTTTGGCAGATCCGCTGTACAATAACAAAGTGGTTACCAAGCTGATCAACAATATTATGCTGGACGGCAAAAAAGGCGTAGCTCAGAAAATTGTTTACGGCGCATTTGCAAGAATGGAAGAAAAGGCTGGAAAACCGGCCGTGGAAGTGTTTGAAGAGGCTATGAATAATATCATGCCGATGCTGGAGGTAAAAGCAAGACGTATCGGTGGAGCTACTTATCAGGTTCCCATCGAGGTTCGTCCGGACCGCCGTCAGGCTCTTGCTCTTCGCTGGATTACCCAGTATTCCCGGAAGAGGGGAGAGAAGACCATGGAAGAGAGACTGGCAAATGAGCTTCTGGACGCGGCCAACAATACAGGCGCTTCCGTAAAGAAGAAAGAAGATATGCATAAGATGGCAGAGGCAAATAAGGCTTTTGCACACTATCGTTTCTAATCGAAAGGAATGAAGCAAGGGCCGCGTAAGAGCAGCTTGGGCTGCCTGACCAATTGAGGAGGAAAAAATTTTGGCTGGAAGAGAATATCCTTTAGAGAGAACCAGAAATATCGGTATCATGGCTCACATCGATGCGGGAA
>DVGK01000023.1 GCA_018712785.1 Candidatus Choladousia intestinavium
TGCGCTGTGCTACTATGCCCAATGGCTGAGAACGATTGTGAAGACGCTGCTGTTTGAACATAAGCTTGTCATACCTGAATGGAGTTTTAGTATCGGGTATGGGTCGGATATTATTGCCACCCTTCATTACTACGTGATCGGGGACCCGTTTAACCTGCCTGCAGTCTTTGTGCCTATCCGCTATATGAAGTATTTTTATATGCTTATGATGCTGTTCAGAATGTACTGTGCAGGTCTTAGCTTTTCCTATTTCTGCTTTTATATGTTTAAAGGAAGAAGAAGTAGCACGGCTGTTCTGTCGGGAGCGTTTCTGTATGTGTTCTGCGCGTATGCCATGCAGGCAGCTATTACACATCCCTATTTTACGAATCCTATGATCTATTTTCCTCTTTTGATCGTGGGAGCGGAGAAGATCATAAGAAAAGAAAATCCGGTTCTGTTTATTTTGACCGTATGCGTCAGCGCCTGCAGCAATTTTTATTTCTTTTATATGCTGGCGATTCTCACTGCCGTTTATACAGTTGTCAGACTCCTGTACGAATATGGAAGAAAGCAGTTCCGGAAGGTTTGTTTGCTTACAGGCAAGGTGGGATGCTTTGCCGTTCTGGGACTGGCGGTCGGAGCCGTACTTTTTCTTCCGGTAATGCTGATTGTCTTGCAGGACAGCAGACTGGGAGGGCAGTATAGTCTGGATGTTCTGTATCCCGTCAGCTATTATACCCGTTTCCCCGGCAGCTTTATTTCATACAAAGGGGCCGGATACTGGAGCCTCATGGGCTTTGCGGGGATCGGACTGGCGGCGGTGATCTTTTTGTTTATCCAAAGAAAAAAGTACCGCCTGCTGAAAATATTTTTTCTGATACTGACCGGAATGCTGATGTTTCCGGCAACGGCATGGTTCTTGAATGGCTGCTCTTATTCAGCGAATCGCTGGATTTGGGGCTATGGACTGCTGATTGCTGTGATTTTGGTAGCTGTATGGCCGGATTTCATGCGGATGGGCGACAGAGAAAAGCTCTTTTGTCTGGCTGGTGTAACCGCGTATTTTTTCGTCTGCCTGCTGCTGGAGAATTCAAGGACGGCCAATGCGGCTTTTGCCGCGGGGCTGACGGTTTTGAGCATTTATGTGCTGCAGTGCGGCGGCGGTTTCCTGGAAAAAAGATTTCCTAAATGGAAGGAGCAAAGCATTCTGGCCCTTCTGGCTGTAAATATAGCGGTGAATGCTTACTATGGATTTTCTCTGAAAGCAGGGAATTACCCGGAGAGATATGTGGATATAGGCGCGGTAGACCGGCTGCGCACGGCTACCCAGGATGTGGCAGTGGCGGAGGCATCGAAAGACGAAGAGGGATTTTTCCGGTATACCCAGAATGAAATCCATAATAATTCTACTCTCTCAAGCGGCCTGCACAGCACCCAGTATTACTGGAGCCTGTCTAACAGCGCGATTGTTTCCAGCAACGCCCGTCTGGCTCTTTTAAATTTATCTCACAATAACTATCTGGGCTTAAATGAGAGAACCGGGCTGACAGCTCTGGCAAATGTCAGGTATTTTACGAATCCCAAGGGGAGAGGCAGCCAGTACGCGCCGTACGGCTATGAATACGTTGGGATTTATTCTGCCACCAATGACGATGGAAATCTGTGGGATGTATATAAGAATCAGTTTCCCCTGTCCTTTGGCTACACTTATTCGGCTGTATTAGATCCGGATGAATTTGAAAAGCTCTCTCCCATCCAGAAAGAGGAGGCTATGCTTCAGGGGATTCTGCTGGATGAGCAGCCAGAGGATCTGCCCCGGATTTCCCCGAAACTGCAGGATGAGGAAATTCCCTATGAGATAACCTGGGAAGGCTCGGATGTTTCCCTCCAGGAGCAGGCATTTGTGACGACCAGGAAAAATGCGTCGGTTACGATAGCCTTTGAGGGACTGGAAAATTCTGAGACCTTTTTACTGATTGAGGGATTGGAATACCAGGGATGTTCGCCTTTGGACTTGTATGCGGATGATTCAGCTTTTGATCCCTTAAATGTATATTCCGCTGCGGACTGGCAGGGCAAGTCAGCCTATGAGAAACAGGAGGAACGGGACAGATATAGAAACTGGAAGGAAGAGGATCTTCTGCAGCTGCAGCTGACCGGCACGAATGCGGATGGACAAAAGACGGCCCGGACACTGCAGTACCTGACACCAAAGAACAGCTGGTATGCCGGGCAAAAGGACTTCGCTGTGAACTTTGCGTATTCGGACTCCGCTGAAAAATCCATTACGATTACATTTCCGGAGGCAGGAATCTATTCTTTCGATCAGCTGCAGGTGATCTGCAGGCCCATGGAGAAGTATGAAGAAAGAATTCGGTCTCTGGAACAGGAGCATCTGGAGAACGTGGTGTTTGATACGGATCAGATAACAGGGACAATACAGGTGGCCTCAGATAAGGTTCTGTGTCTTTCCATTCCATACGCGAAAGGCTGGAAGGCTTACATTGATGGTGAAGAGACGGAGATTTATCAGGCCAATATGATGTACCAGGGGATTCTGCTTGAAGAAGGAGAGCATACGGTAGAATTGCATTACTGCACCCCGGGACTGAGACCGGGGGCCGTGATTTCAGCAGCAGGAGTCATTCTTACATTGTTTATAGGGCTGAGGCGTAAAAGGAGTTATGAGTAAAAGAGTTGAGAAATGGGACATTTTAAAATTTGGTCTGATTTTTCTTGTGGTTCTGGGACATATATGTGATATATATATAAAAGAATCGATGGCAGTCCGGGCCATATGGCTGTGTATTTACAGCTTTCATATGCCGCTGTTTTTCTTTGTGGCCGGACTGTTTTCCAAGCGGAAAATCAATGAGAAGCAGTATACCGGAATCTTTCCGTATTTTGCCATGTATATTGTATCTCAGATGCTTCTTCTGTTCAGCAAAATGATCTTTACAGGCGGATATGAGCTGCAGCTTCTGAATACAAAGGATGCCCCGTGGTTTATATTTGTGCTGTTTGCGTATTATGTGATAACGATTCTTCTGAAGAACTTTGACGGCAGGTATATTTTGACGGGATCTGTGGTACTGGCCTGTATAGCCGGATACGATAATTCTGTCTCGGATATGCTGCAGCTGTCCAGGATGATCGTATTTTATCCCTTCTTTTACGCCGGATATTTGCTGGATGAGAAGAAGGTCAGGGAGAGACTGTCGGGCAGGACTGTAAAAATCACTGCTGCCCTGGCGCTGGCTGCCGGAATCGTATTCGTCTGCGCGAATATTCAGTCTGTTTATTGGATCCGGCCCCTCCTTACAGGCCGCAATCCGTACAGCGCCATGAAAGGGATCTGCTATCCTCTGGGCGGATTGTTTCGGCTGGCATTTTACTTGGGTTCGGCCTTGATCGGGATGATGGTGATCGCGGTAACCCCTGACCGGCTGGGCGGAGGAATCATAGCCGGATTAGGCAGCAGGTCCATACAGGTGTACATGCTGCATCGTCCCTGTATTATACTGTTCTGCGTCAGACTGCAGATCGCCGGGTGGTTTCAGCGTATCTGGCCGGCGCACTACCATCTGCTGATCATTCCTTTGGCGCTGGGAATTACGCTGTTTTGTTCCTGGAGAATTTTTGAGAGGCCCATCCGGGCGCTGACGATGCCCAAGGTAAGACAGGATAAGAGCGGAGATTAGGTTTAGGGAGGAGGGACTTTTTTGGAAAAGATCTATCTAACAGAGCTATTCATAGAAAATGTCAGACATTTAAAGGATATTACCATACTATTATCTGAAAAAGAGATAAAACATTTGATTCTGACCGGAAGAAATGGAAGCGGAAAGACCAGTGTCATTGAATCTTTGTCCCATTATCTTGGTGCAGTAGCCGCTTCGGAACAGCTGAAACAAACGGTGGACTTTTTAAAATACCATGAAAAAGCATTAAAGGAGCTGCAGGCTCAAGGGGAAAAAAGTTCGAAAATAATAGAAGAAGAGAGAGCATTCAGACACTATAAAACTGAGTTTGAAAAACTAAAAAGCGGAGTAGATCTGAAATTTAACCAGCCGGTGAATAAGGTAAGATATTCTTTTGAAAAGGGTGATTTTGTCTTAGCTTATTATAAAGCGGATCGCATATTTTACGCCCAAGTATCTGATCATATTGAAAAGGTGGAGCTGAAGGATAAATATGAAATAACAGAAACCCCCAGAGAGCTGTTTGTAAAATATCTGGTGGATCTAAAGGTTACAGAAGCTCTGGCCAGGAACGGCGGAAAGAGCGAAAAGGCAGATGCCATTAAAGAATGGTTTGAAAAATTTCAAAATCTGCTCAGGAGAATTTTTGACGACGATTCTCTGGAACTGATTTTTGACGAGGATACGTTTTCTTTTTCCATTAAAGAAAAGAACAGGGATTTATTTGATTTTAATACGTTATCCAGTGGGTTTGCGGCTGTTTTAGATATAATTTTGGATCTTATTGTACGGATGGAGAAGAAG
The DNA here is from genome assembly GCA_018712785.1 of Candidatus Choladousia intestinavium. Lineage (GTDB taxonomy): Bacteria > Bacillota > Clostridia > Lachnospirales > Lachnospiraceae > Choladousia > Choladousia intestinavium. Next base: position 4,488 of record DVGK01000023.1, read on the forward strand.
ACCCAGCGTTCTTTTGATTTTAATATACCTGGGATTGTTTTGATTGATGAAATCGAGACACATCTGCATATTGAACTGCAGAAGTCGGTTCTTAGTTTACTGACAACCATATTTCCGAATGTACAGTTTATTATGTCAACCCATTCGCCTTTTATATTGAATAGTCTGCCCAATGTGGTGATTTATGATCTTGAAAATAAGATTATAGTTAAGAATGAAAACGGATTGACGAATGTTCCATATGAAGGGATTGTAGAGGGATATTTTGAGTCCAGCGAAATGTCCGACTTATTAAAACGCAATTTTGAAAGATATAAAGAACTTGTAAAAAAAGAAAAGCTCACGGACGATGACTTTGAGGAAATAGCAAAGCTGGAAATATATTTGGACGAGATTCCTGACTATCTGGCGTTGGACCTCACAACAGAGTATCAGCAGTTAAAGCTGGAATTTGAAAACAGGGGGGATATTTGATGGTAAAAGTCGAACGTTCTTTTCCAGCCCCTGCTTCTTTGGAGGTTGAAGCTAAAAAACCATCGGGCAGCTATTCCGAGCAGGATGTAGTGGAACAGCTAAAAAAAGACTTTCATGATAAATGCTATATATGTGAAATCAAAAATTTGCAGGATCCGCAGGTTGAGCATCGGCTCCCCCACAAGAACGGAAAGTATCCTGACAGAAAATTTGACTGGAATAATCTGTTCTGGGCATGCGGACATTGCAACAATGTAAAGAATCAGGGGAAATATGACGAAGGAATTATAGACTGCTGCAGAGAAGATCCGGAGGCGCAGATCATTTTCAGACTGAAAAACGGCAGTGTTGATATAATAGCCCGAAATCAAGAAGATTCAAAAGCTGTGCTTACTGCATCCTTAGTCTGGGAGGTATTTAATAAAAAGAATACTGGCATGAGAGTTTTAAAAAGTGAAATGAGATTTCAGGAATTAAATAAAGAGATGAATGTTTTATATGACAATCTTGAAAAGATAAAAACGAAACCGGAATCTAAGGTTGTTTTAAGAACATTAAAGGCTTTGCTGCGCAGAGAGTCGCCTTTTGCTGCATTCAAGAGAAACTATATAAGGGAAAATGCGGAGCAATTTCCACAGCTTTTACAGTACATACTTTAAGAAAACGCGGAAACAGAAGCCATTCTTGCGCTTTCTCCCATATAATGCTATACTGAAATCCAGATTAAGGGAATTATAATAATGAAAATATAACGGAGGACGACAAATGCGAACCTATCTTGTGACAGGAGGGGCCGGCTTCATCGGGTCCAATTACATCCACTATATGTTTAAGAAATACGGGGATGAGATCCGTATTATCAATGTGGACAAGCTGACCTATGCCGGTAATCTTGAGAATCTGAAGGATGTGGAGAACCGGGAGAATTATACCTTTATCCGGGCGGATATCTGTGATTCTGAGGCCATTAACCGGATTTTCGATGAGAATGACATTGACCGGGTGGTTCATTTCGCGGCTGAGAGCCATGTGGACCGGAGTATCCGGAATCCGGAGGTCTTTGTGAAAACAAATGTTCTGGGAACCCTGGTGATGCTGAACGCTGCCAAGGCAGCCTGGGAGCTGCCGGACGGGAGCTTTAAGCCGGACAAAAAGTTCCTGCATGTGTCTACTGACGAGGTGTATGGCTCACTGGAGAAGGAGGGAGAATATTTTTATGAGACGACTCCCTATGATCCCCACAGCCCCTATTCAGCCAGCAAGGCTTCCTCGGACATGCTGGTGAAGTCCTATATGGACACCTACCGCTTCCCGGCCAATATCACCAACTGCAGCAATAATTACGGGCCCTATCAGTTTCCGGAGAAGCTGATTCCCCTAATTATCAATAATGCCCTCCACGGGAAGAAGCTTCCTGTGTACGGGGATGGAAAGAACGTCAGGGACTGGCTTTATGTGGAGGATCATGCCAAGGGAATTGATATGGTGCAGGAGAAGGGCCGTCTCTTTGAGACGTATAACATTGGCGGCCATAATGAGAAGCAGAATATTCAGATCATTCATATTATTCTGGATACTCTGCGGGAGATGCTTCCGGAAAGCGATCCCAGGAGAGAGAAGATCAGCGAGGATCTGATTACCTACGTAACAGACCGGAAGGGACATGACAGACGGTACGCCATTGCCCCGGATAAAATCCGGGCCGAGGTAGGCTGGGAGCCGGAGACCATGTTTGAGGAGGGCATCCGAAAGACCATCCGCTGGTTCTTTGAGAACGAAGAGTGGATGGAGCATGTGACCAGCGGAGATTATCAGAAGTATTATGAGGACATGTATCACACAGAAGAGTAGATTCGGAGTATGATGGAAAAGAATGTCTTTTTTTGAAAATTCAGATTGGATGAGCAGACAGAAGCAGGGGCTGGCGCGGCTGGAAAAAAGTTTTCAGCTGCGGCAACCCTGTTGAATTCATGGCAGCAGACAGCCCGTGGAGGTGTTTTTGAGTAATTTAACACCGTTTGTCCCGGATGGATGCGGAATGGGTTTTGAATTTTATGCCGCTGCGCGGCAGGTAAGAGAAGGAGGAAGCTATGAAGGGTATTATTTTGGCAGGGGGAGCCGGAACCAGGCTGTATCCTCTGACGAAGGCAGTGTCCAAGCAGATTCTGCCAGTGTATGACAAGCCGATGATCTATTATCCCCTGTCCACGCTGATGCTGGCGGGGATCCGGGAGATTCTGATTATCTCCACGCCGAGAGATCTTCCGGTGTTCCGGGAGCTTTTGGGAACCGGAGAGCAGCTGGGACTGTCTGTGTCCTATGCGGTGCAGGAGTACCCCAGAGGACTTGCGGACGCGTTCCTGATCGGGGAGGAGTTTATTGGAAACGACAGAGTGGCCCTGGTGCTGGGAGACAACATCTTTTATGGACAGAGCTTTTCCAGGGTGCTGAGAAACGCGGCCGCCAGGGAAGAGGGGGCCACGATTTTCGGCTATTACGTCCGGGATCCCAGAGAGTACGGGGTGGTAGAATTCGATGAATCCGGGAAGGCTATCTCCATAGAAGAGAAGCCGGAGCATCCCAAGTCCAACTACGCGGTACCGGGACTTTATTTCTATGACAATGATGTGGTGGAGATCGCCAAGAATGTAAAGCCCTCAGCCAGAGGCGAGATTGAGATCACCAGCATTAATAATGAATATCTCCGAAGGGGGACGCTTCAGGTAGAGACTCTGGGAAGAGGATTTGCCTGGCTGGATACCGGAAGCCACGATTCTCTGCTGGACGCGGCGGATTTTGTGGCGGCCTTTCAGAAGAGACAGGGCCTGTATATTTCCTGTATTGAGGAAATTGCCTTTAAGCAGGGCTTTATCACTAAGGAGCAGCTTCTGAAGCTTTCGGAGCCTCTGCTGAAGACCGCTTACGGACAGTATCTGGTGGAAGTGGCTGAAGGCCTGGGACGGTAAACGGTTATGCAGAATTTAAGAAGGATTTTAATACAGAGGTAAACAGAAATGGGAAAAATCAAAGTAGAGTCCTGTCCCATTGAGGGGCTGAAGATCATCACTCCCACGGTGTTCGGGGATGAGCGGGGCTATTTTATGGAGACGTATAATTATAATGATTTTAAGGAAGCGGGACTGGACTATGTATTTGTTCAGGACAATCAGTCTGCCTCCAAGAGAGGCGTGCTGCGGGGACTGCATTTTCAGACGAAGCATCCTCAGGATAAGCTGGTGCGGGTGATCTCCGGCGAGGTTTTTGACGTGGCTGTGGATTTGAGGGAGGGATCTCCCACTTACGGCCAGTGGTTCGGGACGGTTCTCTCTGCGGAGAATAAGAAGCAGTTTTTTATTCCCAAGAATTTTGCTCACGGATTTCTGGTACTGTCAGAGTTCGCGGAGTTTACTTACAAGTGTACGGATTTCTATTACGCGGACGAACAGGGAGGGATCGCCTGGAACGATCCCCAGATCGGCGTAGAGTGGCCCATCCCCGAAGGAATGGAGCTGATCCTGTCGGACGCGGATAAGAAACGGAAGACTCTGGCTCAGCAGAAGGGAGAATAAAGAAAGCGGAGATCCGGCTTTCTCTGAAAGGACGGTAAGAAAAAAGCTGTATGGAAGAAAAGAGAATGTCTCTGCCGGCGCAGATTCTGAAAAACAGACGGATGATCTGGAAGCTGGCGAAAAATGATTTTAGGACAAAGTTTGCCGGCTCCTATCTGGGAACCATCTGGGCTTTTGTGCAGCCGGTGGTGACGGTTCTCGTTTACTGGTTCGTATTTGAGGTGGGGTTCCGGGGAGGCCAGGAGGGGCTTCCGGTTCCCTTTGTCCTGTACCTGGTGGCGGGGATTGTGCCCTGGTTTTTCTTCCAGGATGCCCTCACGGGGGGCACTAATGCCATGATCAGCTATAACTACCTGGTGAAAAAGGTGGTGTTTCAGATCGAAGTGCTTCCCGTTGTGAAACTGGTATCGGCTTTTTTTGTTCACGCCTTTTTTGTGGCATTTACGATTTTTCTGTACGCCTGCTATGGCCGCTTTCCGGATCTGTATTACCTTCAGGTGCTTTACTATTCCGCAGGACTGGCTCTCCTTGTGCTGGGTATGAGTTACGCTACCTGCGCCATCGTGGTGTTTTTCAGAGATCTGGCCCAGATTATCAATATCGCCCTGCAGGTGGGCATCTGGTTTACGCCGATTATGTGGATCGCGGAGAATGTCCTGGTGGATCATCCCCTGCTGTGGCAGGTGCTGAAGCTGAATCCGGTGTACTATGTGGTGACCGGGTACAGGGACGCCTTTATCTATAAAAACTGGTTCTGGGAGAGGCCTCTTTGGACCTTGTATTTCTGGTGCTTCACAGCGGCGGCCTTCCTATTTGGAAGCTGGGTGTTCCGGAGGCTGAAGATCCATTTTGCCGATGTGCTGTAAAGGATGTTTAAGTCCGGATTTTCACCGGGAAGGAACGGAAAAGAAAGTCTTAGATAAGCAGGAGAATGGGAATTGAAAGAGAACGCGGCGATCAGGGTGGAACACCTGACCAAAATGTACAAATTATATGACAGGCCTTCAGACCGGCTCAAAGAGAGCCTGGGGCTTACCAGGAAGAAATGCTACCGGGAGCATTACGCTCTTAGGGATGTGAATTTCACGGTGAATAAAGGGGAAACCATCGGCATCATCGGTACCAACGGGGCGGGAAAATCCACCATTCTGAAGGTGATCACCGGAGTGCTGACTCCCACTGAGGGCAGGGTGATCGTGGACGGGCGGATCTCGGCTCTTCTGGAGCTGGGTGCCGGCTTTAACATGGAGTATACAGGGATTGAGAATATCTATCTGAACGGAACTATGATCGGTTTTTCGGAGGAAGAGATTGATGCCAGGCTGGATGATATTCTGGCTTTTGCGGACATCGGAGATTTTGTGAATCAGCCGGTGAAAATGTATTCCAGCGGTATGTTTGTACGGCTGGCTTTTGCCGTAGCCATTAATATTGATCCTGAGATTCTGATTGTGGATGAGGCTCTGTCTGTGGGGGATGTGTTCTTCCAGGCCAAATGCTACCGGAAGTTTGAGGAATTCAAAAAAGAAGGAAAGACTATTCTCTTCGTAAGCCATGACCTGGGAAGCATCAGCAAATACTGCGACCGGGTGGTGCTGCTGGACCACGGAACAAAGCTGGATGAGGGAAGCCCCAAGGAGATGGTGGATCTCTATAAGCGGGTGCTGGTTCATCAGGCACCCGGAGAAGTGGAAGAAGAACAGCCAAAAGCAGAAGTACAGGCTGCGGAGCGCTTTTCTGCCGGGGAGAGTCAGGAAGTGCGGTGGCTTTCGCCGCATGAGATGAATCCCGGTGTACTGGAGTACGGAGATAAAAGAGGAGAGATGACCGGCTTCCAGGTGCTGGACGCCCAGGGACTTCCCACTACCACCATTGAGAAGGGCACGGAATTTACCATGAAGGTGCGGGTTTTGTACCATGAGGAAATCAGCGATCCCATCTTTGCCTTTACCATTAAGGATATGCGGGGGACGGAGATTACGGGGACCAACACTATGTTTGAGCGGATCTCTGTTCCAGTGAGAAAGCCGGGGGAGACGGATGTGGTGTCCTTTACCCAGCGGGCGGATCTTCAGGGGGGAGAGTATCTGATCTCCTTTGGCCTTACAGGGTACCGGGAGGGGGAATTTACCGTCTACCACCGTCTGTATGATGTGTGCAGCCTGAATATTATATCCACGAAGAATACAGTGGGATTCTATGATATGAATTCCCAAATTGTCGTGGAGACGGAGGCAGGAGAACAGCGCTGATGCAAAGGCGGATGAAAGAGGCAAAGGAGCGGCAGATATGAAAAGCGAGAAGATCGGAAATGTGATTCTTGATTATACGTATTATCCCGGGGAGGATCAGTACAGCGACGGAACGGTAGAGGATGAGATGCTGGAAATGGCCAAAAATTGTCCTCCGGGAGAGTATGACAGAGAGATTAGCCGCCGGGGGAGCTGGCCGGTGCTGTATCATTTTTCCCATGTCCGGGAAAATATTGTGAACTGGCTTCCCATGACGGGGGAGGAACGGGTTCTTGAGATCGGTTCCGGTCTGGGGGCGATTACGGGAGCCCTTGCCAGGAAGGGGAAAGAGGTCACCTGCATTGACCTGTCCAGGAAGAGAAGTCTCATCAATGCGTGGCGTCACAGAGACTTGGGGAATGTCCGGATGCTGGTGGGAAATTTTCAGGATATCGAGGCGGCCATGGAGGAAGAGTACGACCTGATTACCCTGATTGGAGTATTTGAATACGCTCAGTTTTCCATTCAGGCGGAAAATCCCTATGTGGAATACCTTTCCAGGATCCGCGGCCATCTGGCAGAGGGCGGCAGGATTGTCATTGCCATTGAGAACCGGCTGGGGCTGAAATACTGGGCGGGAGCCACAGAGGATCACACCGGCGTTTACTTTGAAGGGCTGGAGGGCTATCCCACTACGAATTATGCCAGGACGTTTTCCAGGCCGGAGCTGGAGAAGATTTTAAGACAGGCCGGATGCCGGGAGTATGCTTTTTACTATCCATATCCGGACTATAAATTTTCGGAAAGGATTTTTTCTGATATGTATCTTCCGAAAAAGGGAGAGCTGAACCGGAACCGGCAGAATTTTGACCGGGAGAGAATGCAGCTTTTCTGCGAGGAACAGGTTTATGACACGCTGCTGGAGAGCGGTCTGTATCCTCTGTACGCGAATTCCTTTATGGTGGTGATTCAAGGATGATTTTATATACAAAGTTTTCCAATGAGAGAAGCAGAGAGTTCCGGATCCGCACAGAGATCTGGGAGGAAGAGGGAGAGCTTCTGGTAAAGAAGATGCCGGAGGAGCCGGAGGCTGCCGGACATATCCGGCATATTTATGACAGCAGCTTAAGGCTTGGGGAGGATCTGAAGGGCACAGGCCTTTTTGTGAACCGCTGCGCCTTGGACGGAGAGGGGCTGTGCTTTGAGTATCTCCGGGGGGAGACTCTGGAGGAAGCCCTGGATCAGTACCTTGAAAAGAATGATATGGAAGGTCTGACACAGAAGATCCGGGAATATTTTTCTCTGTTTTCGGAGGGGGGAGAACCCTTTGAGGCGGCAGAGGATTTTAAAAGAGTGTTTGGGGAGGTTTTCTTTGAGACGCCTCAGACCAGCCGGACAGTGTCGGATATTGATATGATTTTTTCCAATGTGATTCAGACAGAGGACCGGTGGGAGCTGGTGGATTATGAGTGGACCTTCTTCTTCCCGGTGCCTGTAAAGTACCTTCAGTACCGCTGCCTGTACTACTATATTCTGGGCAACACCAGAAGAGAACGGGTTCTGGGAACGGATCTGTACCGGACCTTCGGGATTACGAAAGAGGAGCAGAAGCAGTTCGCTTCCATGGAGGAACATTTTCAGCAGTACCAGCTGGGGCAGTACCGCCCTTACTGGACGTTATATGAGGAGATTTCCCAGGGCGTCATCGATGCCAGGGAATTGGTAAAGCAGGAGAGTCAGAAACGTGACAGCCGCACGGTAGAGGTCTATTTCGATGACGGAAGAGGATTCGGCGCCTGGAACTGCCGGTTTTACAGGAAATGTCCGCCGGGCCGGGTGGCTCTTTCCATTGAAGTGCCGGAGGGAACGAGGCAGGTGCGTATTGATCCCTGTACGGGAAAAAGCCTGGTGCGCCTGGAAAACCTCCGGGCCGGCGGGACTGCGCTGAAGCCCTCGTCCAACGGCAGGAAGACGGCAGGAGGGGCTTACGTCTTTGATACAGAGGATCCCCAGTTTATCATCCGGCAGCTGCCGGAGGGAACCAGGAAGCTTCAGCTTGTCTTCCGGGCAGAGCCGCTGGAAGGGCTGGTCCGGGATGTGGTGCTGGGACAGCAGGGACGTCTGGAGTGGATGGAACAGACCAGAGCCTGGAAGCTGTACCGGAAGCTGCGGAAGGCGCTGGGGAAGAAGGAGCCGCCGCTGTGCCGATGACTCTAAGAAGAAAGGGGGATGAGCGCCTTGCTCGGGAAGAAATTTGCCGCCTGTCATATTGACCGGGTGGAAAGCCATTATGGAAATATTATGATCCGGGGCTGGGCTGCCGGCCTTAAAAAATCTCAGGGTACAGGTGGGGGAAATCTTGAGATCTCGGTTCTGGACGGGAAGGGGAAACGGCTGCAGGTCTATACAGAACGGCTGGTCCGGGATGACGTGAATCAGATGTTCGGTCTGGAAGCAGGACTTAAGACCGGGTTTCACATTCTGGTGGACCGGGCTGTGCTGGACACCCCGGAGGTTTTCCTTGTGTTTTCTGATGGAAAAGAGAGTCTGAAAAAGAAGCTGCGGGTCAATGTTCACGGACCGGCGGCCAGACTGTATTATACCCATTTCAGTCAGAAAAGACAGGAAGACTATGATCTGTGGGTCCGCAGGCAGGCGCCTGGGGTGAGAGAAGCCAGAGAACAGAAAAAACAGAAGTTCGCGCGCAATCCTCTGTTCAGCGTGGTGATTCCTTTGTACAATACTCCCAGGAGCTTTCTGAAGGAGATCGTGGACTCCGTGCTGGAGCAGACCTACCCGAAGGTGGAGCTGTGCCTGGCGGACGGCAGCGAAGGGAGTGAGATTGAGGGATGGCTTCGGCGAAACTATCCGAGGGAGAAGCGCATCCGCTACCGGAAGCTGCGGGAGAACCGGGGGATCTCTGAAAACACCAACGCGGCCATTAAGATGGCCCGGGGAGAGTTTATCTTTTTCGCGGATCATGACGATGTGCTGGCACGGGACGCCATGTATGAAGCCGCCAGAGCGGTCAATGCGGATCCCCGGATTGACGTAATCTATACAGACGAAGATAAGATCAACCGGAGCGGAACCGCCTATTTTGCCCCGCATTTTAAGCCGGATTTCAGCATGGAGCTTCTGTGCTGCAATAATTATATCTGTCATCTTTTCGGCGTGCGCAGGGATCTTCTGAAGAAAGCCGGGCTTTTAGATCCTAAGTACGATGGAGCCCAGGATTATGACCTGGTGCTGCGGTGCTGCGAGAAGGCGGAGCAGATCTGCCACATTCCCAGGGTGCTGTATCACTGGAGAACCCATCCGGCTTCCACAGCAGGGAATCCGGACAGCAAGAAATACGCCTTTGAGGCAGGACGCCGGGCGGTGCAGGCTCATTATGAGAGAACGGGGATACCGGCCAGAGTGGAGAATACGGATCTGCTGGGAAGGTACCGGACGTATTATGAGATCAGCGGGAATCCGAAGGTTACTATACTGATTCCCAACCGGGATCACGGAGAGGATCTGGCGCGGTGCATCCGGTCTGTACAGGGAAAGACAGCGTATGAAAATTATGAGATATTAGTGATAGAGAATAACAGCCGGGAGAAAGAAACCTTTGAGCTGTACCGGGAACTTCAGGAGAACGGGGAGGCCAGGGTGATCACCTGGGAGCATCCCTTCCAGTACGCGGCTCTCCATAATTTCGCCGTGAAGGAAGCCAGGGGAGATTACCTGGTGTTTTTAAATAATGATACGGAAGTGATCTCCGAAAGCTGGCTGGAAGAGATGCTGGGCATCTGTCAGAAGCCTCAGGTGGGAGCCGTGGGAGCCAAGCTTTTCTATCCGGACGGAACCATCCAGCACGCCGGAGTGATCCTGGGACTGGGGGGCGTGGCCGGTCATATTTACGCGGGATTTCCCGGCGACAGGGACGGGTACGCCGCGAGGCTTGTATCCGTGCAGGATCTATCGGCGGTGACCGGAGCCTGCATGATGACGAAAAAAGCCGTCTACCAGGAGCTGGGAGGTATGGACGAGCGTTTTGCCGTGGCCTATAATGATGTGGATTACTGCCTGCGGCTTCGGGAAGCCGGATACAGCGTAGTCTTTACCCCTTACGCCGCGCTGTACCATTATGAGTCAAAGACGAGGGGATATGAGGATACGCTGGAAAAGCAGAAGCGCCTTGAAAAAGAGACGGAGGCCTTCCGGAAGCGGTGGGGGGAGCTTCTGAAAAAAGGAGATCCTTTTTATAACCCGAATCTTTCTCTGAAGAAAGCAGACTGTTCTCTGCGCCTTTCCGGGGAAGAGAGGCAGGGAGAAGGGTGAGCGAAGGATGCTGACAGATTTTTGCGGATTTTGCCTGCGGCCGCGACGGCCGCGGACGGCGGAAGATTCCGGGAGGAAGCCATGAAAGAAAAGTTTAACCGGGAGAGAGTCCGGTTTCATTGTAAAAGAAAAGATACCCTGGTGATCCAGGGATGGATTGAGAATGACACGGAGGGGAAAGAAACCTTTGGGGCCAGCCTGGACGGCCGGGCTCTGGAACCGGAGGTCAGAACCCAGCGGGGGGTGGAGGTGACGAAAAAATACCTCCGCTACCGCACCAATGTGTCTGTAGAGTATTTTCTGATGATTCCCCTGCCTCAGAACTGGAAACAGGCCGGGAGTCTGACGGTGTGGAGAAATACGCCGGGAAGAAGAGAGGTGATTCTGAAACGGTCCGGGAAAAGCCTGGAGCGGCTTTCGGTTCATCTGGATTCCTGGATGGAGGGACTTCGGGAGCTGCCGGACGGGCGGTATCAGCTGAAGGGCTGGTATATCGGATGTGAGAATGCCGGAATTGCCCTTCTGGATCCCAGAGGAAGAGAGTGCCCCATTCAGTGCAGACTGGGACACAGAAGCGACATCCTGGGAGAATACCCGGAGGCCTCCCTGGAGGAAACCCACAGCTTTGAGCTGGAGTTTGAGCCAGGGAAAGACAATCATCTCCGCTTGGCCCTGAAGGGCAGCGGAAAGAAGGCCCTGTACCTGGTGGACTGCCGGAAGATGCTTTCCGGGAAAGAAGGGCTGGCGAACCTGTGCAAAAAAAGCTGGCTCTATTTCCGGAGAAAAGGGACGAAGCAGTTTATTAAGAGAGTCTCCGATGTAGTGCTGGGGGCGGATTCCATCAGCTATGAGCGGTGGAGGAGAAAATACGGGACTACAAAGCAGCAGCTGGAAGAGCAGAGGGGGGCTCATTTTTCCTATGAACCCAAGGTAAGCATTCTGGTTCCTCTTTACCGCACGCCGGAGAAATATTTAAAGGAGCTGGTATCTTCTGTAAAGAGCCAGACCTATGGAAAGTGGGAGCTGGTGCTCTCAGACGGAAGCGGAGAGCATTCTCCCCTTACGCCCCTGCTTAAGGAGCTGGCCAGAGGGGATTCCAGAATTACCGTGCTCTCCCATGAGAGGCAGCTGCGGATCGCGGAGAATACAAATGAAGCCATCTGGGCAGCCGCGGGAAATCTCCTGGTCTTCGGAGATCACGACGATCTCTTCGCCCCGGACGCTCTCTATGAGTGTGTGAAGACTCTGAATGAAAAGCCGGGGACGGAGCTGATCTACAGCGATGAGGATAAGGTGGACGGCAGCGGAAAGCGGTATTTCCAGCCTCATTTTAAGCCGGATTACAGCCCGGAGCTTTTAACCAGCATGAATTATTTCTGTCATCTGGTGGCGGTGACCAGACGGCTGCAGAACCGGGTGGGACTTCTGGACGCCGCCTATGACGGGGCCCAGGATTATGATTACGTGCTTCGGTGTACAGAGGCGGCGGGAGAGGGGAAGATCGCCCACATCCAAAAGATCCTGTATCACTGGCGGTCTCACAGCGCCTCCACGGCAGAGGATCCAAAGAGCAAGGCGTATGCCTTCGAGGCGGGAAGGAGAGCCATTCAGGCCCACTATCAGCGGCTGGGAATTCCGGTCCGGGTGATGGCGGGAGAGTATCCGGGATTGTACAGGACTTCCTTTGCTATTGTGGATGAGCCCCTGATCTCCATTCTGATTCCCAACAAGGATCACAGGGAGGACCTGGACAAGTGCATCCGGTCCATTGAAGAAAAGTCCGATTACAGGAATTATGAGTATATTATTATAGAAAATAACAGTACAGATCCCGAGACCTTTGACTATTATGAAAAGCTGGAGAAAGAGAATGAAAAGGCCAGGGTCGTTTATTATCAAGGTGAATTCAATTACTCGGATATTAATAATTTCGGCGCGGCCCAGGCAAAGGGCGAGTATCTGCTGCTTCTGAACAATGACACAGAGATCATTAACCCGGAATGCTTAAGAGAGCTTTTAGGCTACTGCCAGCTGGAGGGCGTGGGAATTGTAGGGGCGCGGCTTTACTATGAGGATGACGTGATTCAGCACGCCGGAGTGGTGCTGGGATTTGGAGGAATTGCCGGCCACGCTTTTATCGGAGAGAAGCGGGGAGACAACGGATATTTTTCCAGGATTATCTGCGCGCAGAACTACAGCGCCGTGACGGCGGCCTGCATGATGGTGAAGGCGTCTGTATTCCATGAGGCCGGCGGATTTTCCACAGAGCTTAAGGTGGCCTTTAACGATATTGATTTCTGCATGAAGGTCCGGAAGCTTGGATGGCGGATTGTGTACAACCCCTACGCGGAGCTGTACCATTATGAGTCCAAGTCCAGAGGACTTGAAAATACCCAGGAGAAGATCGAGCGGTTTAACCGGGAGATGGCCTGGTTCCTGGACCGGTGGGGAGAACAGGTAAAAGCAGGGGATCCCTACTACAATCCCAATCTGACGCTGGATAAAGCAGATTTTTCCCTGCGGGTGTAAAAGGAGAGAAGACGTGGAAAAGATCAAGACCTTGTGGAACCGTCTGAACGGCCGGATTGACAGTCTCTGGCCGGAGGAGGAGAGAAGAAGGAAGGAAGGGAAAAAAGAAAAGCTGGGGGAACGGATGGGGCATTTCCTTTATCTGCACCGGATGGAGCTTTTGTATGTGCTGATCATGGGAGGCTTTTTATTCTTTTTATCCTGGATCCTGCCTTTTAATCAGGGGCCGGATGAGGAGATGCGGTACCTGGTTCCCCAGTACATCTATAAGCACGGTACTCTTCCCGCAGGCTGGGATCCGGAGATCCGCCATGAGCTGTGGGGAATCTCTTACGCTTTTCATCCTATACTTCCCTACGTGCTGGGAGGATGGCTCATGCGGCTGGTGGGGCTGTTTTCTGATTCCCAGAAGGCTCTCTTAATGGCGGCCCGGTTTGCCAACATTCTCATCGGTATGGGATTTTACTGGTATGTGCAGCGGATTGCCAAGAAACTGTTTCCCAGAAGGATGTTCCGGTACTTTTTTATCGCCCTTCTGTCCATGCTGCCCCAGCTTCTCTATCTGTTCGTCTATGTAAATACAGACGGCATTGCCATTTTCTCAGGAGCTATGATTATCTATTACTGGCTGGTGGGAATGGAGAGAAAATGGGACAGGGGAAGCTGTACAGGACTGGCTGTGGGAGTGGCCGTCTGCGCCCTTTCCTATTTTACCGCCTACGGGTACGCCCTTTTTTCGATTCTGCTTTTTGTGGGAACCATGGCGGTCTTTTACAGAAAGAAAGGATTTAAAATCTGCGCCGGGGCGATTCTCAAACGCGGAATCTACATCACGGTGCTGGTGTTCCTGCTGACCGGCTGGTGGTTTGTCCGGACGGCCGTTCTGTATGACGGGGATTTTCTGGGGCTGTATGCCCCCAATAAATATGGAGAGATGTATGCCAAAGAGGAGTTTAAGCCTTCCAACCGGGAGTCTGTGCAGGAACAGGGGATTTCTCTGGAGGAGATGCTGAAGTCAGAGGACGAAGGCGGCATGGACTGGATGCGTACCACCTGGAGAAGCTTTATCGGGTATTTCGGATTTTTGGAGCATCCTCTGGGGCTGGATATTTATGAGATCCATAAAAAGATTTTTGCCCTGGGCTTTTTAGGGATCGGGCTGCAGGCGGCCCTGGCCCTTCTCTACTATATAAGAGCGGGAACGCGGCGGATTCTAAAGGGAGCCACCCTTGGAAAAGCAGCCTGGCTTCAGGATAAGGAAGAGGGAGCCGTTCTGACGCGGCCTTCCTTTGCTGTGGATGAGGGGAAGATCCGGGGGGCGAATTTCTGGATCTTGCAGATTTCCTTTGGCTGCTGTATCATAATACCGATACTGCTTTCTCTGTATTATTCTTACTGCGATGACTTTCAGCCTCAGGGACGGTATGTGATGCCTCTGGTAGTGCCTCTGATGTATTTCGTGGCGGCTGGAATCCAGCGGTTTGTGACACTGTTTTTCAGAAAGTGGTTTGTGTACATCATGATGATTCCGCTGTTTTACGGAATCCTTCATGTATTTTTGGGAGCCTTTGTTTCTGTGTATATTCCTACTTATGTAGAGGCCCTGTCAGCCTGGGAGGCAGTCCGCTTCCCGTGGTTTTCCAATCAGGGATGGCTGATGCGGGTGATTCATATGCTGATACCCGGATAAAGGATACGAGAAATATGAAATTGACAGATAACGGTCTGCCGCGGTGAACGCGGCGGAGAAAAAAAGCGGATGCTTGGAGGTAAAGAAAATGAGAGTGCTTGTAACAGGCGTAAAGGGACAGCTTGGGTACGACGTGGTAAATGAACTGGAAAAGCGGGGCCATGAGGCGGTGGGAGTGGATATTCAGGAGATGGATATCACAGACCCGGTCCAGACAGAAAAGGTAATTACGGAAGCCGGAGTGGAGGCTGTGATCCACTGCGCGGCCTATACGGCAGTGGACGCGGCGGAGGACAACGAAGAGCTTTGCCGGAAGGTAAACGCCTGCGGGACGGAGAATGTGGCCAGGGTATGCGGGAAGCTGGATTTGAAGATGCTGTATCTCAGCACGGACTATGTATTTGACGGAGAAGGGACCAGACCATGGGAGCCGGATGATGAGAGGCATCCCTTAAACGTCTACGGACAGACCAAGTATGAGGGAGAGCTGGCAGTTGAAAAATATCTGAAAAAGTTTTATATTGTAAGAATCGCATGGGTATTCGGGAAAAACGGCAAGAATTTCATCCGAACCATGCTGAATCTGGCCGAGAATCACGATACGCTGACGGTGGTAAACGATCAGATCGGCTCGCCTACGTACACGTACGATCTGGCGGCCCTTCTGGTGGATATGATTGAGACGGACAAGTATGGATTCTATCATGCCACAAACGAGGGGCTGTGCAGCTGGTATGAGTTTGCCTGTGAGATTTTCCGCCAGGCGGGGAAACAGGTGAAGGTGATTCCGGTGAGCAGCGAAGAGTATCCGGCTAAGGCAAAACGTCCCCATAACAGCCGGATGAATAAGGATAAGCTGGAGGCCAACGGCTTCCGCAGACTGCCGGCCTGGCAGGACGCCCTGAGACGGTATCTTGAGCAGGTGGGCGCGGTACAGCCATCGGCAGAGTGAAAGGGGAAAGATCCGGAGCCTGACGGCTGAATTCTTACGGCCCGGAAGATGAAGGAGAGAGAAATGATAGATTTTAACAGAGCCCCCTTTGTGGGGAAAGAATTGGATTATATGAAGCAGGCCATCGACAACGCGAAGCTTTGCGGAGACGGCCCCTTTACGAAAAAATGTTCGGCCCTGATGCAGGAGGCCTTTAAGGTGAACCATGTGCTTCTGACGACCTCCTGTACCCACGCCCTGGAGATGGCTGCTTTTCTGTGCGATCTGCAGCCGGGAGACGAGGTAATCATGCCGGCCTACACCTTCGTGTCCACAGGGGATGCCTTTGTGCTCCAGGGAGCGAAGATTGTGTTTGTGGATGTGAATCCCAAAACCATGAATATTGACGAGACAAAGATCGAGGCGGCGATTACCGACCGGACCAAAGTCATCGTCCCGGTTCATTACGCGGGCGTAGCCTGCGAGATGGATGCCATTATGGACCTGGCGGCCCGGTATAACCTGAAGGTGGTAGAGGACGCAGCCCAGGGGGTAAACGCCTATTACAAAGGGAAGGCCCTGGGAACCATTGGAGATTTCGGATGCTTCAGCTTCCATGAGACGAAGAACTATACCATGGGAGAGGGCGGCGCCCTTTTGTTCCAGGATGACCGTTATATAGAAAAAGCGGAGATCCTCCGGGAGAAGGGAACGAACCGCAGCAAATTCTTCCGAGGACAGATTGACAAGTATACCTGGGTGGGATACGGTTCCTCTTATCTTCCTGGGGAGCTGAACGCGGCGTATCTGTTCGCCCAGCTGGAGGAACTGGAGACCATCAACCGGAAGAGAACCGACATTTTTAACTACTACCATGAGCATCTGGCGCCTCTGGAGGAAAAGGGACTGATCGAGCGCCCCTTTATTCCGGAGAACCGGGTACACAACGGACACATGTATTACATTAAGGTGAGGGATCTGGAAGTGCGCACGAAGCTGATTGCCTGGATGAAGGAGAAGGGAGTACACTGCGTCTTCCATTATATTCCCCTTCACACGGCGCCGGCAGGACTGAAGTACGGCCGTTTCCACGGAGAAGATGTGTACACCACCAGGGAGAGTGAGAGACTGATGCGTCTGCCTATGTACTACAGCCTTTCTATGGAGGATGTGAAGTATGTGACAGACTGTCTTCTGTCCTACACCGGATATTAGAGGAGATTATGGCGGACAGCAGATGGAAGAACTTCGTAAAAAAACTGAATCCATACATGATTAAAAAGGGGATTCTGTACCTGAAGCACTTTGGATTCAAAGAGTTTATGGTACGGCTGAGCGACCGGATTGAACCGGAGGAGGTGCCCTACGGCCCCTGGTATGAGAAGCACAGGGCTTCTGATGAGGAGCTGGAGCGCCAGAGAAAGCATCCCCTTCCCAGGCAGCCGCTGATCAGTATTGCCGTACCCATTTATAAAACGCCGGAGCGGTTTCTGCGGGAAATGATTGAGTCGGTGCAGGCTCAGACGTATTCCCGGTGGGAGCTCTGTCTGGCGGACGGAAGCCCTGAGGATGAGAGCATGAACCGGGTGCTCAGAGAATATGTGAAGAAGGATTCCAGAATCCGGGTCCGCCGGATGAAGGAAAATCTCGGCATCGTGGAGAATACAAACGCGGCGCTTGCCATGGCGAAGGGAGAGTTTGTGGGATTTCTGGACCACGATGATCTGCTGGCGCCGGACGCCCTCTATGAGCTGGCCAAATGTCTGCAGAAGGAGAATCCCCCGGAGTTCCTCTACACGGATGAGGATAAGATTACCGGGGACGGAGGGGAACATTTTCAGCCAAACCTGAAGCCGGATTTTAATCCGGATCTCCTTCGCTCCAATAACTATATCTGTCACTTTGTGCTGGCCTCTGCCGGACTGATCGGGAAGGTGGGCGGACTTCGGAAGGAGTATGAGGGGGCCCAGGATTACGATTTTATTCTGCGCTGCACGGAGCAGGCGGAGGGCATCGTCCATGTTCCCAGGATTCTCTATCACTGGAGAACCCATGCCGCTTCCACGGCGGACAATCCTCTTTCCAAGCAGTACGCCTATGAGGCCGGGAAAAGAGCCATAGAGGACCATCTGAAAAGATGCGGCCTGAAAGGCGAGGTTTCCCTGAAAAAGGATTTCGGATTTTACCGGGTAAAATACCCTGTGCTGGGCAGTCCCCTGGTCTCCATTATCATTCCCAACAAGGATGAAAAGGACACGCTGAAGGCCTGCCTGGATTCCATTTTCGACCGCTCCTCCTACCGGAACTTTGAGATTATTATTGTGGAAAACAACAGTAAATCCGAGGAAATCTTTCAGTATTACGAAGAAATTGATGGACGAAACGGGATTCGTGTTGTATATTGGGACAAAGGATTTAATTATTCTGCCATTAATAATTTCGGAATCCGTCACGCCAGAGGAGAGTACCTTCTGCTGCTGAACAACGATATGGAAGTCATCAGCAGAGACTGGATTCAGGAGCTTTTAAGCCACTGCCAGCGGCCGGGAACCGGGATTGTGGGGGCCCGCCTGTACTATCCGGATGACACGATCCAGCATGCGGGAATTATTGTAGGGATCGGCGGCGTGGGAGGGAGCCTTTTCGTGGGAATGAAACGGTCTCACACAGGGTACCTGCACAAGGAGTCACTGCAGCAGAATTTAAGCGCTGTGACCGCCGCCTGTATGATGGCGCGCCGGCAGGTCTGGGAGGAGACGGGAGGACTTGAAGAAAAGCTTGCCGTGGCTTTTAACGATGTGGACTTCTGCCTGAAGGCCAGGGAGAAGGGGTATCTGGTGGTTTATGACCCCTACGCGGAGCTTTACCACTATGAATCGAAGACCCGGGGAGCTGAGGATACCAAAGAGAAGACCAGGAGATTCCAGTCGGAGATTGAGTACATGCGTTCCAGGTGGACGTCTGTGATCAAGGACGGGGATCCCTACTATAATAAGAATTTTTCCCTGAAGAAATGGAATTATTCTTTGAAAATCTGAGAAACTAAGGAACAGAGGTTTTACCATGCAGACAGCGACGATTGTGATACCGAATCTGAACGGAATGAAATTCTTAAAAGACTGTCTGGACTCTTTGATGGAACAGAGCCGGCAGGACTTTTCCATCATTCTCATAGACAATGGTTCGGGGGATGGAAGCGCGGAGTATGTGGAATCCCATTATCCGGAGGTACAGGTCTGCAGGAACGAAAAAAATCTGGGTTTCTGCAGGGCTGTGAATCAGGGGATCCTCCTTTCACAGACCCCGTACGTAATTTTGCTGAATAACGATACGGTCTGCGACCCCTTTTATGTAGAAAAGCTGATCGGGGCCATTGAGGAAAGGGAGGACGCTTTTGCCTGCGCTCCCATGATGGTTCAGATGTCCGATCCGGAGCGGATGGACAACGGAGGCGATTATTACTGCGCCCTGGGGTGGGCCTATGCCTACGGCAAGGGAAAGGAAGCCAGAAATTACGAAAAGGAGCGGAAAATATTTTCCGCCTGTGCCGGAGCCTCTATTTACCGCAGGGAGGTCTTTGATGAGATCGGGCTGTTTGATGAGGCGCATTTTGCCTATCTGGAGGATATAGATATAGCCTACCGGGCCAGGATTGCCGGATACCGGAATTACTATATTCCGGAAGCTCTGGTCCGCCATGCGGGCAGCGCCACCACCGGATCGGTGTACAATGAGTTTAAGATTCGGTATTCATCCAGAAACAGCATCTATCTGATCTATAAAAACATGCCGTGGCTGCAGATTCTTTTGAATCTTCCTTTGCTGGCAGCCGGTTTTTTAATAAAAACACTTTTTTTTGCAAAAAAAGGATACTTTAGAGAATATGTCACAGGGCTGAAAAAAGGCACGGCGCTGTGCAGGAGAGAACGGAAGGTCCCTTTTAGGCGGAAAAACCTGAAGAATTATGTCCGCATCCAGTGGGAACTCTGGATCAACATTTTCCGCCGCCTGACAGATCTGCATTTCTGAAGGAAGGACGGGCAGAGGGGGAAGATACTTTGATTAAGGATAACCAGAGATATTTTATCAGGCTGCAGGTAGTCTTAGACGGAGCCGTAATTATATTTTCCTATGTGGTAGCGTGGTATTTTTATCTTGTGGCGTCAGGAAGAACGGAAGAGATCGGCGTGCTTCCGGCTCAGATCTACATGACGGCGCTTGTATTTCTTGTACCCTTTTTTCTTTTTCTGTACTATGCCTGCAATCTGTACGCCACAGATCGGATTACGGGGAGACGCCTGGAGGGCGGCAATATTTTAAAGGCTAATCTGATCGGCGGCCTTTCCTTTATGGCAATTCTGTACATGATCAATATCAGCGATATCTCCCGAGGTATGCTGAGTCTGTTCCTTGTCATCAACATCATTCTGACGGTAATTGAGCGAAACCTGGTCCGCCTGGTTCTGGTCAACGCATGGAAAATGGGGCTGAATCAGAAGAGGATTATTCTGGTGGGCTACAGCCGGGCGGCGGAAGAGTACATTGACCGGATTGTTCAGAACCCCCAGTGGGGGTATAAGGTTCTGGGAATTCTGGATGACAATGTGAAGCCGGGAACCGAATATAAGGGAGTGAAGGTCTTAGGAGCCACCAACCGTCTGAGCATGATGCTTCCCAGGGACAGTCTGGATGAGATTGCCATTACCCTGGGACTGAACGAGTATTATAAGCTGGAGCGTATCGTGGCTATGTGCGAAAAATCCGGGGTACATACAAAGTTTATTCCGGATTATTCCAATATCATTCCCACTAAGCCGTATACAGAGGATCTTCAGGGACTTCCGGTGGTGAACATCCGTCACGTTCCTCTCACCAACACGTTTAATATGATGATGAAGAGGATTGTCGATTTCTTTGGGGCGGTGGGCGCGATTGTAATCTTTTCTCCGGTGATGCTGATTACGGCCATCTGTATAAAAGCCACCTCCAGGGGGCCTCTGATCTTTACCCAGGAGAGGGTGGGGCTGCACAACAAACCCTTCCGCATGTATAAATTCCGGTCTATGGAGGTGCAGTCAAAGGCGGAGGAAAAGAAAGGCTGGACGGTAAAGAACGATCCGAGAATTACCCCTGTGGGGAGATTTATCCGTAAAACCAGCATCGATGAGCTGCCGCAGCTTTTTAATGTGTTAAAGGGAGATATGAGCCTGGTAGGCCCCAGACCGGAGCGGCCTCAGTTCGTGGAGAAATTCCGTGAGGAGATTCCCAGGTATATGGTAAAGCACCAGGTGCGTCCCGGAATGACCGGGTGGGCCCAGGTAAACGGATACAGAGGCAACACCTCTATCCGGAAAAGGATTGAATACGATTTATATTATATAGAAAACTGGACCATGGGTCTTGACATAAAAATATTGATACTCACTGTTTTTAAGGGATTTGTAAACAAAAACGCGTATTAAGAAAGAGGGTAGAGAGAATGAGCGAAAAACGCAGGGGACGGGGGAACCGTCAGAATTATTATGAGAATGACGCCCGGGGACGCTACTATGAGAATGCCCCGGGACAGGGACAGTACGATGAATACGGCCAGGGCTACTATGAAAATGGTCCGGCTCAGAATTATTACGACAACAGCCAGAGCCAGGGCTACTATAATGGCCAGGGTCAGGGCTATTATGAGGGCGGACAGGGATATTACGGCGATCAGGATCCCCAGGGATATTATGGAAACGGACCCCAGGGGTATTACCAGGAACCGCCCAGAAAAAAGAAAAAAAAGAAAAAGAAAGGAAAGATTCTCTTCGGAATATCCATCCTGGTGCTTCTGATTCTTTTTTTGGGACTGTTTGTTATGGCCCAGTTAAACCGGATGGACCGGGTGAACCTTGGAGATATACTGGTGAACGCCGGAATCGGCGGCTCCTCCGGATACCGCAATATCGCCCTGTTCGGCGTGGATTCCAGGTCAGGGGAGCTGACCTCCGGAACCAACAGCGATACCATCATTGTCTGCAGCATCAATGAGAGGACGGGAGACATTAAGCTGGCCTCTGTATACCGGGATACGTACCTGGATCACACCAACGGCACCTACGGAAAGGCCACAGAGTGCTATGCGGAAGGCGGTGCGGAGCTTTCCATCAACATGCTGAATAAAAACCTGGATCTGGATATTACAGATTTCGTGACTGTGAATTTTAACGCCATCGTAGAAGCGGTGGATCTTCTGGGCGGCATTGAGATAGACGTGACAGAAGAGGAGCTGGAGTGGCTGAACGGATACGCTTATGATCTGATCAACCAGTCCCAGGTGGAGAATTATACCACGTATGAACCGCTGACCTCTGCGGGAACCCAGAATCTTAACGGTGTTCAGGCTCTGGCCTACTGCCGGATCCGCTATACCACCGGATGGGATTTTAAGCGTACCGAACGTCAGAGAGAGGTGCTGAATAAGATTTTCCAGAAAGCCCAGAGTCAGGGCGTCACAGCTCTGGCCAGCCTGGTAAATCAGATGCTGCCGGATATTGCCACCAGCCTTTCCAATACGGAGATACTGTCTTTAGCAGCGGGAATCGCCAATTATGAGATCGTGGATTCCATCGGCTTCCCCTACAATCAGACGACAGCAGATATTGACGCGGGGGACTGCGTGGTTCCCATTAACCTGGCGGACAATGTCTCCCAGCTTCACGCGGATCTCTTCGGAACCGAGGGGTATACGCCTTCTGATACGGTACAGCAGATCAGCAATCAGATTATTTCAAATACAGGAATACAGTGATGAAACCATCCATTGATGTGATTATTCCGGTTTACAAGCCGGACGGCGGCCTCCGTCAGCTCTTAAAGGGGCTGATGGAGCAGACGCTGCTGCCGGAGCATATCCTTCTTGTAAATACAGAGGAGAGCTATTTTGACCCGTCGGTTCTGGAGGGCATTCGGAATGTACAGGTCATTCATATAAAGAAAAGGGAGTTCGATCACGGGGGCACCAGGCACATGGCGGCAGAGATGCTCCAGGGAGAATTTCTTCTGTTTATGACTCAGGATGCTCAGCCGGCGGATCGTTTTCTCTTGGAGAAGCTGTACCGCCCCTTTTCCCAGAAGCGGATCTGTGCCTCCTATGCCAGGCAGAAGCCGAAGCCGGGCTGCGGGGAGCTGGAGCGGTATACCAGAAGCTTTAATTACGGAAGCCAGGATCGGATTCAAACAAAAGAAGACCTGCCGTCCCTGGGAATTAAGACTTTTTTTTGCTCCAATGTATGCGCTATGTATCGGCGGAGGGATTATGAGGCCATGGACGGCTTTCCAAGGCCGGCCATCTTTAACGAGGATATGATTTTCGCCGGCAAGGCCATTATGAAGGGAAAAGCGGTGGCTTACTGCGCGGAGGCGGTGGTGCTTCACTCCCACAATTACACGGGGATCCAGCAGTTTAAGAGAAACTTTGACCTGGGCGTTTCTCAGGCGGACCACCCGGAGATTTTTCAGGCAGCCCGGTCCGAGAGCGAGGGGATCCGCCTGGTAAAGCAGACGGCGGGCTATCTGATAAAAAGGAGAAAGCCGTGGCTTCTGCCCAAGCTGGTTTTTCAGAGCGGCTGCAAATATCTCGGCTACCGCCTGGGAAAGGGATATGAGAAGCTGCCTTTGTGGGTGATCCGGCGTTGTACCGCCAGCGCTTCCTATTGGGAGAACGCAGGGGAACGCAAAGAAAATTAAGCGGATAAAGGGAAATCCGCCGCAGCCGGAGGCTACACAGATTAAACACAATTAGCTGATAGACTGTAGGAAAAACAGCGGAGAATGGCGAAAACTCCGGTTAGGAGGAAGACGGAATGGAAGATGAAAGATACTATTTCCAGAATTCCGATGAAGAAAACAATACAGGTAATCAGCATACAGAAAACGACAGCAGTTTTACTTCAGAATATACGGAACCATATAGAGAAACGGAAGAAACAGAAGAAACAGCCGGCAGCGCCTGGCAGCCTCGAGGTGACCGGCATATGTCCGAGGACAGCCGGGAATATTATTTTTTCGGAGAGAAAGAGACGGAGGGGGAAAAATCCGGAGGGAAAAGAAGGCCCTGGGGAGCAGCCGCTCTGTTTTTTGTCACGGCGGCGGTTCTGGCCGGCGGCGTATTCACCGCAGTACAAAGCCTGCGAAGGGAGAGGATGCCTCTGGAACAAACCTCCCTTCCGGGAGCTGCGTCCTCTGAAAGCGGAACCGCGCAGGTCAGTGAAAACCTGACAGGTCCCCTGGATGTGTCGGAGATGGCGGCCAGAGTCATGCCTTCTGTGGTAGCCATTACCGGTCATTCTGTATCGGAGGTCCGGTACATGTTCCAGGCTCCCATCCAGATTGAAAGCGAGAGCAACGGCTCAGGCTTTATTATCGGCCAGGATGAGGAGCGTCTCTACATTGCCACAAATTATCATGTGGTGGAAGATACGAATTCCCTCACGGTCTGCCTGGGAACGGATGATGAGCCGATCGTGGAGGCAGAGGTTCTGGGGAGCGATCCCATCCGCGATCTTGCCGTAGTGACGGTGAACCTTGCGGATCTTGAACAGGGAGCAGCCGATGAGATTTCCATCGTCTCTCTGGGCTCATCCTCAGATCTGACAGTGGGGCAGAGGGCCATTGCCATCGGGAATGCTTTGGGCTACGGCCAGAGTGTGACTCAGGGCGTAATCAGCGCCCTGAACCGGGAGGTAACAGTAGACGGGTATACAGATCAGTATATTCAAACAGACGCGGCCATCAATTACGGAAACAGCGGAGGGGCTCTGCTGAACGAGGCCGGAGAAGTGATCGGTATCAATTACGCGAAGGCGGCGGAAGACGGAGTTGAGGGGATGGGATATGCCATTCCTATAGACGAGGCTATGGAAATCCTTCAGGAGCTGATGGAGACTCAGGAAGGAGGGGAGACCTCACAGGAGCTTCCAGGGTATCTGGGGATATCGGTACAGGAGCTTTCTGAGGAAGCCAGATTATTATACGGGATTCCCATGGGGATTTTCGTATCTCAGGTAGGAGAGAACGGGCCGGCACAAAAGGCCGGGCTGCAGCAGGGAGACGTAATCAGCAAGATCGCTGGGTACTCCATTACAGACCAGTCGGATCTTCAGGAGCTGATGCCGTATCTGTTCCAGGGAGATACCGTTACAGTTGAATATTACCGGGCTGTGGACGGAGTCTATGGGGAGTATAAAGCAGAGATTACTCTGGAAGCACAGCCAGCAGATGAGAACTAAGGAAGGGCTGATTAAATCAGAACCAGGATGCAGAAAGCAGCAGGTGATAAAGTATGGAAGATCAGAAGAAAGAAGAATACGAAAAAATATGTTTTATGTGCCGGAGACCGGAGAGCAAGGCAGGGAAGATGATTTCCCTGCCCAATCACATTTGCGTCTGCCAGGATTGTATGCAGAAAGCCTTTGATTCCATGCAGGCGTCGGGATTTACTTTCCCGGATCCGGAAAACCAGACAAATGTAACCAGTGGAACCAATACAGGCCATATGCCTAACATCAGTATGATTAATCTCTCTGACCTGCTGGGGAGCATTCCCAGACAGCAGCAGATCAAAAAGAAAAAGCCAAAGGAAAAAGAGCCCCAGAAGGCCTTTGACCTGAAATCCATACCGGCGCCCCATAAGATCAAGGAGAGTCTGGACGATTATGTGATCGGCCAGGAGTATGCCAAAAAGGTGATTTCTGTGGCAGTGTACAACCATTACAAAAGAATTGCCACGGGAATGACGGATGAGATCGAGATCGAAAAATCCAACATGCTGATGATCGGGCCCACTGGGTGCGGGAAGACGTACCTGGTGAAGACGCTGGCAAGGCTTCTGGATGTGCCCCTTGCCATCGCGGACGCTACGTCTCTGACAGAGGCGGGATATATCGGAGATGATATCGAGAGCGTGATCTCAAGGCTTTTGGCCGCCGCGGACAATGATGTGGAGCGGGCAGAGCAGGGAATCGTCTTTATTGATGAGATTGATAAAATCGCGAAAAAGAAAAACGCCACCCAGCGGGATGTCAGCGGAGAATCGGTGCAGCAGGGCATGCTGAAGCTTCTGGAGGGAAGCGAGGTGGAGGTGCCGGTGGGAGCCACCAACAAAAACGCCATGGTTCCCATGGCCACTGTAAATACAAAAAATATTTTGTTTATCTGCGGCGGGGCCTTTCCCGGACTGGAGGATATTATCAAGGAGCGTCTGAACAAACAGGCTTCCATCGGATTTTTCGCGGATCTTAAAGATAAATATGACAATGACCCGGATCTCCTTTCCAAGGTAACGGTGGATGATCTGAGAAGCTTCGGAATGATTCCGGAGTTTATCGGAAGACTGCCGGTGATCTTTACCCTCCAGGGACTGACCAAGGAAATGCTGGTAAAGATTCTCCGGGAGCCGAAGAATGCCATTATCGCTCAGTACCAGAAGCTTCTGGCCCTGGACGAGGTGGAGCTTACCTTTGACGAGGAGGCGCTGGAGGCCATCGCCGAACGGGCTATGGAGAAAAAAACGGGGGCCAGGGCGCTCAGGGCGATTCTGGAAGAGGTCATGCTGGATATTATGTATGAGATACCGAAGGATGACAGCATCGGAAGCGTCCGTATTACCAGAGGCTACATTGAAAATACTGGCGGGCCTGTCATTACCCTGAGAAATACTCCGGTTCCTCTGCTGGGGAGTGTCCGGTGAGTCAGGCTTCTCTGCCGGCCGCGTTCTGACCGGCAGCCCCGGTCACTCCCTGACCGGTACTTCATTACTGACAATGGATGGAATTTTTCAGCAGAAGTTGACAGGAAAAGTCAAAGATGATATGTTAGGAAGTACGAAAGCAGTGAGGAGAGAATGTATACATGAATGAACTACAGGAGCAGTTTTTAAAGACCCTGGAGAATCTGAAGACCCTGGCAAAGAGCAAGAAGAACACGCTGAATTACGATGAGATCTTAAATGCCTTCAACGGTATTGAGCTGACAGAAGACAAGATGGATATGATCCTGGAGTACCTGGAGAAGAATCATATTGATATCCTTCAGGGAAAGTCTCCGGATGAGATGCCGGACGACAGCCTGCTTCTGGACTCTGAAGATGATATTCTTCTTTCAGATAATGAAGAGATCGAGATCATCAGCGATGTGGATGTGCTTGAAGGCGTCAGCACAGAGGATCCGGTCCGGATGTACTTAAAAGAGATCGGCAATGTTCCTCTTCTGTCCGGCGAAGAAGAAGTAGAACTGGCCCGCCGTGTGGAAGAAGGGGACGAGGAGGCGAAGAAAAAGCTGACAGAAGCGAATCTGCGTCTTGTGGTCAGCATTGCCAAAAAATACGTAGGCCGGGGGATGCCTTTCCTGGATCTGATTCAGGAAGGAAACATGGGCCTTATGAAAGCTGTGGACAAGTTTGACTATACAAAGGGCTACAAGTTCAGTACATATGCAACCTGGTGGATTCGTCAGGCAATTACCAGAGGGATCGCGGACACAGGAAGAACCATCCGTGTGCCGGTACATATGGTAGAGACCATCAACAAGACTCTGCGGATGACCAGAACCCTTCTTCAGGATCTGGGCCGGGAGCCCACTCCGGAGGAGGTGGCTGAGCGCCTGAATGTTCCGGTCAGCCGTGTACGGGAGGTACTGAAGATCTCCCGGGATCCGGTTTCTCTGGATACGCCCATCGGTGAGGAGGATGATTCTCATCTGGGAGACTTTATTGAGGACGATACGGCTCTCTCGCCCTCTGATTCCGCGGCATTTTCCATGCTTCGGGCGGAGCTGAGCACGGCTCTTGAATCTCTGACAGACCGGGAGCGTCAGGTGGTGCGCCTGCGTTTCGGTCTGGAGGACGGAAGAGCCAGGACCCTGGAAGAGGTAGGCAAGGAATTCAACGTGACCCGTGAGCGCATCCGCCAGATTGAGGCGAAGGCGCTGAGAAAGCTGCGCCATCCTTCCAGAAGCAAGAGACTGAAGGACTTTTTGAATTAACAGAACAAAAACCGCTGGAAAATCAGACAGAGGCCAAAGGAGCCGGATTTTCCGGCGGTTTTCTTTGACAATTTTTGATATAAAGAGAACGAATCTCCCTCACAGTGCGGCTTTGAACGTAAGCGCTAAATAATAAACCGGCTAGACTTTTGCTAAGTGTTCTACTATAGTTGAAGTAAACTGCTCCAACTTCAATGTTTGTTTTTGATCTGACAGCTCTGCTGTATCATGTCAGACCATGGCATC
>DVGK01000024.1 GCA_018712785.1 Candidatus Choladousia intestinavium
ACCCACCCCTATACGAAAGCGCTGCTGGCAGCCATTCCCCAGCCGGATCTGTCGAACCGGGGAAAAGAGAGGGAGCTGCTGAAGGGGGAGGTATCCAGTCCCATTGAGCCGAAACCGGGATGCCGGTTTGCTCCCAGATGCCCCTACGCGTCAGAAAAATGCAGGGAAGGGGCGATTCCCTTAAAGGAGATCGCGCCGAATCATCTCTGCGCTTGTACCCTGTTTTAACGAGAAAAAAGATATATTTTATTTAATATGAAAATGGAGGAAGAACTATGAGGTTAGCAATTGGATCAGATCACTGCGGATATACGATGAAAATGCAGCTTCTTCCCTATCTGAAGGAAAATCATGAAGTAACGGATTTCGGCTGCTATTCTACAGATATGGTGGATTTTCCGGATATTGCCCGGAAAGTGTGCAGCGCGATTTTAGAAGGAGAGGCAGACAGAGGGATTATGTTCTGCAGTACAGGCTGCGGGGCGGTAATTGCCTGCAATAAAATCAAAGGAATCCGGGCAGCTCTCTGCCATGACCGGTACAGCGCCCATCAGTGCGTAGAGCATGACGATGTGCAGGTACTGGGAATCGGAGGAGAAGTGATCGGATATTATACGGCAAAAGAAGTCATCGAAGCCTTTCTGGATGCGAAATTTTCCCAGGGAGAAGAATTCCAGCGCAGACTGGAGAAGCTGGAGCGTTTAGAAGCTGTATAAAGAGAAGGGAGGAATCTGAAAATGAAGGAGAAAGTTATTCATCTGTGGGAAGTCTATGAGATCGTTCTTTATGGAAAAAATCAGTATGACAATCCTTATACGGATGTAACGGTGTGGGCGGAGCTGAAGGGACCGGGCTTTGAAAAACGAGTTTACGGCTTCTGGGATGGAGATAACATCTGGCGAATTCGTGTGACAGCCACTGCCCCCGGCACTTGGACGTATACAACTGGGTCTTCCGTACCGGATGCAGGTCTTGCAGGAATTTCCGGTGGCTATTTCGCTCTGGAGTGGGCGGAAGAAGAAAAGCAGCAGAACGTGTGCCGCCGGGGAATTATCCGGGCCACAGAAAACGGACACGCCATGGAATACGCTGATGGGACTCCATATATTATGGTAGGAGATACCTGGTGGGGGCTGGCTTCCTACCGCTATCCCTGGACAGATGATGAGGAAGAGCGCCCCATCGGTCCGGAGATGACTATGAAGGATATGGCCCGCCAGAGAATCCGCCAGGGATATAATACGGTAGGAACCATTGTGGCCTTTCCCACCTGGGCCAATGACGGAAAGCCTGCTACGATTAAAATCGATGACGAATATAATACATATGTAAGAGGGGCCTGGGCTTCCTGCAGTGTGGAGGAATGGCTCTCCAAGGGAGACGCTCCGGCAAGAGATATGCACAATGAAGGAGAAAGACCGTTCTTTTTCCCGGGCAAAATCAAGGGATATGAGGATGTGGTTCCGGACTACGACCGAATCAATCCAGAGTATTTTAAGGTCCTGGATAAGAAAGTGAATTGGCTGAATGAACACGGGATTACTGTCTTTATGGAAGCGCTTCGCCGGGATTCCTCCAAGACCTGGAAATATTATTACGATTGGCCCATGGTTTACACCAGATATATTCAGTATCTCTTTGCCAGATATCAGGCCAATAATATTCTGTTCAGCCCTATTCATTTCGATGGAAAGCTTCAGACCATTGACAGCCGGGAATTTAATGAGCCTCTGAATCTGATGATTGATTTGTATGGCGAAGCTCCCTTTGGAACACTTTTTGGTACAAATGCCCCCGGATCCACAAAGACAGCATACGGCGGACCGGAGGAACAGCACTGGAAAACCTTTGACCAAACGGGCAACTGGAGAGACCATCAGTATCACTGGCTGCTGACCGATATTTTCCACGACGAGCATCCGGTACCGGCCATCAATGGAGAGCCCTACTACTCCGGCCACATCTCAATGCTGCGGAATGGAGACGGGGAGAACAGCGACAGAACTCTGCTTTTTGGAAACGTAGAAAGCGTGGAAGATCATCTGAACTGCCGTTCCTCCTACTGGGGAAGCGTGTTAAACGGAGCTTTTGCCGGTCTTCTGGCAGGCTTTGAAGCGGGATGGAGCGGCAATGTAGAGCCGGAGGAGACACCCTGGAAAATCTGGGACACCATGACTTTCCCGGCCAGCTATATGGTGCAGTACGTAAGGGATTTCATGCTTTCAGAAGGAAAACGCTATCAGGAACTGATTCCGGATGATGAGCTGGTATCACCTAATTTCATGGGGCCGGCTTCCGGATGGAGAGGCTGGATTTCCTGCGCGGCCACCAGAAAGAGGGATCTCATTATGGGATATTCGGAAAAAGATGCTCCCAGAGTGCACGTCAGGGGACTGCGGCCCTATGATACGTATGAGCTGTCCTGGTATGATCCGGCCGAAGGAAGATGGCTGGAGGAGAAAAAGCTGATAGAAGCGGATGCTTTTGGAGAAGTGTATTGCGGCGACTATCCAAGCGAATTTGACTGGGCCTGGAAGCTGAAGAAAATGAATACAGATCTTCCTATCAATAAAGACTTGATGCAGATCGGAGATGACGGAGGCGAAAATGTAAACGGAGGACTGGGAAAGATAAAGCATATCTATATCCAGACAGATTCAAAAAAATAAAAACAATAGAAAACACGCTCTGCGAGTTTTCTATTGTCATGAATTTAAAAAGAAGCCCCTGCGCTGAAGCAAGATTCGGTGCAGCGGCTTCTTATCTTTTGAATTATGCTGCTTCCATTTTGCACAGATCCCGGAGATAAAAAACAACTCCGGACAAAAGCAGAAGATAACAGTCACAGATAAGAAAGAGAATATCTCCCGCGACAAAATTTCCATGAGCCATAAAAAGGATCCATGCCAGACTGCCCAGTACCGCCAAAGCTGAGAGTACCGCGGTGGCCAGGGCTCCGTAATACAGGCGTCCGGAAATTTTGTCCGCTTTTTCCCGGAACAGAGGCTCTTGCCCGAAGCGTGCCTGAAAAAGGCTATATAAGAACAGCCACAGGGGAATGGCGGCGCAGACATGGGGAAGAATACAGAAAATTACACTGGAGAGATAATTTCTGGTAGCCAGAGGCAGCAGGTAGGCTGCCCATCCAAGGACACCGGCAGCAAAAAGTCTCCCGGCCCGGGGCAGCCGCGCCTCTTTTGGCAAAGCAAAACGATACTTTGTCCCGGTATATTCAGCTTCTTTTTTTATCCGGCCATTTTTGTCGAGACTCTGGTGTATTTTGTAGTCTGAAGAATATTTTTTTCGTATCATAAATGGAACACTCCCGCTAAAAATCATTCAAAATGTAAACGATTACTTCCTGAACTTAGGGTATCATTTTAGTGAGAAGGTGTCAATGAGAAAAAAGAAGCATTCACATTGCCTTGCGTTTTTCCTGAACGATTACTGCAGCTTGGCACCAAGCATTGCCGCCAGATCCTTTTCGGGGGTGCTGACAGGGCTGATTTTATAATTCTCCACAAGGAGGCTGAGCACATTGGGAGAAAGAAAGGCAGGCAGTGTGGGTCCAAGATAAATGTTTTTGATTCCCAGATGAAGCAGAGTCAGCAGGATGCAGACGGCTTTCTGTTCATACCAGGAAAGTACCATGGAAAGGGGAAGATCGTTCACTTCACAGCCAAAGGCATCAGCCAGCGCCGAAGCGATTTGGATGGCGCTGTAGGCGTCATTGCACTGTCCAATATCCAGAAGGCGGGGGAGTCCTCCGATGGTTCCCAGGTCAAGGTCATTGAACCGGTATTTTCCGCAGGCAAGAGTAAGGATAACCGTATCGGCAGGTGCTTTCTTCACAAATTCCGTATAATAATTCCGGCCGGGACGGGCTCCGTCGCAGCCTCCCACCAGAAAGAAGTGTCGGATGGCGCCGGATTTAACTGCCTGGATCACCTGATCCGCCACATTCAGTACTGCTTCATGACCAAAACCTGTAGTTACAGTTTTGCCTCCGTTGATTCCGGTAAAGTGCTGGTTTTCCCTGTAGCCTCCAAGCTCCAGCGCTTTCTCTATGACAGGTGTAAAATCCTTTTCCTTTCCAATATGAACCAGGCCGGGGAAGGCAACAGCGTCTGTGGTAAAAACCCGGTCGGCATAGCTGCTTTTTGGCGGCATCAGACAGTTGGTGGTGAAGAGGACGGGAGCAGGAATATCAGAAAATTCCTTTTGCTGATTCTGCCATGCGGTGCCGAAGTTTCCCTTCAGATGAGGGTATTTTTTCAATTCTGGATAAGCGTGGGCCGGAAGCATTTCCCCGTGGGTATAGATGTTAATGCCTTTGCCCTCTGTCTGTTCCAGTAAAAGCTTCAGATCCAGCAGATCGTGGCCGGAAATAACAATAAAGGGGCCTTTTTCAATCTCAAGAGGAACCGTTACAGGAGAGGGGCTGCCAAAGGTTTTTGTATTTGCCTGGTCCAGCAGTTCCATACACCGAAGATTATATTTTCCCACTTCCAGTACAGTCTGCAGCAGTTCCTTCATTTCCCAGTTTTCCCCTATGGCAAAAAGAGCCTTGCAGAAGAACTGGGTGAGCTCATCGTCTGTATAGCCTAATACCATTGCGTGGAAGGCGTAAGCAGCCATTCCCCGGATGCCAAAAAGAATCAGGGATTTCAGGCTTCGGATATCTTCCTCTTCTTTCCAAAGAAGTGACAGGTCGAAATCTTCATTTTTGCCGCAGGGGGAACCGCAGCCAGGACAGCCGGGAGCAAAAGAGGCCTTTTCCTGATGCGCCCGGTCGATCAGTGCACGGAGCGACTGGTCGTCAAAATTTACATTTGTCAGGGTGGCGAATAAACCTTCAATGATAAGCGATCCCGTTCCTTCCGCAAGCGTTGGGCTCCCGTTTGCTGCGCGGGCAAGTCCGATCAGTGACCCTGTAAGCAGATCCTGCAGATGGGCAGTCTCTGATGTCTTCCCGCAGACTCCGGTTTTACCGGTACATCCGCTGCATCCGGCGGTCTGTTCACATTGAAAACAAAACATTTTATTTTCCATTTTGAATCCTCCAAAAATTTTTACTGTATGGGGTGGAGTATACAGGAATGAATAGAAAAAGTCTGTTGGAAAAACAACAAAAGTATGGAAAATATTGATGGATTTCCGCGGCTGCGTTTGCTGAGCAAATTGTGTGTAAGGGTATCACTGCGACTTTATATTAATTTCATAGTTGCTTTATTGACAGATGCATATAAAAATGCTACCTTTCAAATACAGACAGACGGAGGAATTTGCAATGATATTTGACAGCCATGCGCATTATGATGATGAAGCTTTTGAAGAAGACAGAGAAACCCTGCTAAGGAGCATGCCCGGAGCGGGAATTGGGAAAATTTTAAATGTAGGGGCCAGTCTTGAAGGGGCCGAAGCTAGTACAGAGTTGGCGGACCGGTTTCCTTTTATCTACGCGGCAGCAGGCGTTCATCCCGATGAAGTGGGAGCTTTGGATGAAGAGAAGCTTGCGTGGATCGGAGAGCTTTGCCGCCGGGAAAAAACAGTGGCAGTAGGGGAGATTGGCCTGGATTATTATTGGGATAAAGAACCAAGGGAAATTCAGAAGAAGTGGTTTCGGGAGCAGCTTTCTCTGGCAAGGGATCTGAAGCTTCCGGTGAGTATTCACAGCCGTGATGCGGCACAGGATACTTTTGAGATTCTGAAGGCCGATCATGTGGGAGGTTATGGAGGCGTTCTCCACTGTTTTTCTGCCTCTGCCCAGCTGGCGGAAGAATACGTAAAAATGGGTTATTATATAGGGATTGGAGGAACTGTGACATTTAAAAACGCCAGGGTTCCCAAAGAAGTAGCGGCCAGAGTTCCTTTGGAGCGGATTCTGATCGAAACGGATTGTCCATATCTGGCGCCCGTTCCTTACAGGGGAAAGAGAAATTCTTCTCTGAATCTTCCGCTTGTGATCGAAGAGATTGCGCGGATCAAGGGGCTGACTCCGGAGGATGTGGAGACAGCTACCTATGAAAATGCCTGTCGGCTGTTCCAGGTATACTGATCTTCCAGGGGTAAATCCCCGGAGATTCGGAAAGCACGGCCCAGACAATATTTGAAAGGAAAAATATGGAAAAACTATCAAATCCCAGGAAAACCATTGAGGTAATCCAGAAATATCAGTTTGATTTTCAAAAAAAATTCGGACAAAATTTTCTGATTGATTCCCACGTGCTGGACAAAATTATTTCAGCCGCAAAGATTACGAAGGATGATTTTGTGCTGGAGATCGGACCAGGCATCGGCACCCTTACTCAGTACCTGGCGGAAGCGGCCAGATGGGTGACGGCAGTGGAGATCGACCGGAATCTGATTCCTATACTCCAGGAAACTTTAGGGGAGTATTCCAATGTGTCCATACTGAACCAGGATATTTTAAAGACAGATATCGGGGCGCTGGCCCAGGAGTATAATCAGGGGAGGCCCATCAAGGTGGTGGCAAATCTTCCTTATTATATTACAACACCGATTCTCATGGAGCTTTTGGAAAACCGGCTGCCCGTTGATTCCATTACGGTGATGGTTCAGAAAGAGGTGGCACAGAGAATGCAGGCTGGGCCGGGAACCAAGGATTACGGAGCTCTTTCTCTGGCTGTGCAGTATTACGCAAAGCCCAGCCTGTCGGCTAACGTGCCGCCCAACTGTTTTATGCCCAGGCCGGCAGTAGGGAGCGCAGTGATTCATCTGGAGATTTACCGGGAGCCGCCTGTTAAGGTAGAGGATGAAAAGCTTCTCTTTTCCCTCATACGGGCTTCTTTTAATCAAAGACGAAAGACTTTAGTAAACAGTCTGAATAACGCGTCAAATCTGGAGTTTCAGAAAGAAGAGATTGCGGAAGCGTTGGAAAGTATGGGGATTTCCGGCCAGGTCCGGGGGGAGGCCTTGACGCTGGAACAATTTGGAGCTTTGGCTGATGTCCTGTCCGGGCTCCGGAAGAGGAGGTAATATGCAGGAACGAAATTTTTACTTTCAGTCTCAGGATGGGAGGACAGAGAGCCATGGCATGCGCTGGATTCCAGAGGGAGAGGTGCGGGCCGTGGTGCAGATCTGTCACGGGATGTCGGAGTATCTTGCGAGATATAGAAATTTTGCGGCGTTTCTCGCTGACCGGGGCGTGCTTGTGGTAGGACATGACCACCTGGGACACGGCGGTTCCATTGAGGAACGGAAGGATTACGGATTTTTTGCGGAAAAGAACGGAAATCAGATTCTGATTCATGACATTCACAGAGTCTATCAGTATACTAGGAAGGATTTCCCGGATATTCCCTATATTCTTCTGGGACACAGCATGGGTTCTTTTCTGGTGCGACAGTATCTCTGCCATTTCGGAAGTGAATTGGACGGGGCCGTTCTGTGCGGTACCGGGTACTATCCCTACTGGCTTACAAGGCTGGGGATGATGATTGCCCAGGGAGAGTCAGCCCTCTGGGGAAATCATTACAGAAGCCGGCTTCTTCTCTGGATGTCCTTTGGGAGCTACAACGCCAAGTTTCATCCGAACCGTACGAATTTTGACTGGATCAGCCGGGATCCCGCAGTGGTGGATGCCTTTGTCAGAGACCCTGAATGCGGATTTCCTTTTACAGTAAATGGATATTATAATCTGTTTCGGGGAATGAGCAAGATCGTGCGTCCTGTGGATCTGGCCCGGATGCCCGGCAAGCTGCCCGTGCTCATGATAGCGGGAGGAAGAGATCCGGTGGGAGACTTTGGCCGCGGCGTCCGGAAGGTGGAGAACCTGTTTCGTCAGGTGGGAATGGAGCAGGTAAAGTGCATTCTCTATCCTGAGGACAGACACGAGATATTAAATGAACCGGACCGACGGGAGGTATATGAAGATATCTGGGAATGGATGCAGAAAAACTGCCTGCGGGGATAACGCCCGCAGGCAGTACTTAGTTATGATTCCAGCCACAGTCTTCCTGTTTCTTCATATCCGTTTTCCATGTCAAAGGCAATGACGCAGGATGGACCGGCCAGGTACAGAGTATCTCCGATATAAATGCCCCTGGAATTTGTTTCATCCATAACGCTCTCAGCTGAAAGGCTTTGCTGGGAAATTCTGTCCTGATAGAAGTCGTAGATCAGCTCTGTTTTAAAGCCCTCCGTCTCGTCATAGGAGAATACCAGATAGCGGCTGTCGCAGAAGAAGCCGAAGATATTCTTCTGGGGATCTATAAGGATGGATTTATAGTTATCCAGGGATGAACACCAGGCAACGCCGGAGAGAATCAGCCGGTTTTCCTCCGTTACATTTTCAGGGTCAGAAATATCAAACATGGAAAGCTTCAGGCCGGAGGTAATTCCCGTCTCTTCGTCTGCTTCATAGCCCAGTCCCAGAAGAGTATTCTCACCGTAGAAATGCAGGTAGGAGGAGAAGCCTGTGACCTTCAGTTCTCCCAGAATTACCGGATTTGACGGCTCCGAAAGATCCACGGAAAACAGGGGGTCAGTCTGGCGGAAGGTTACAAAGTAGCCTGTGTCTCCCAGAAACCGTGCGGAACGGATGGTTTCTCCCTCTGCCAGGTTTTCAATAGCGCCGGTAAGGGTAAGAGTCTCATCCAGAATATACAGGGCGTTGTATTCATTCCATCCCTCGTCGTAGTAGGTGGAGACAAGGCGAAGGAAGCCCTCATATTCATTCATGGAAAAAGAATTGTTCAGATACCCTTTTACGATGCCTGCGGCGGTTCCGGTGATGGTGCCCTCTTCATAGTGAAATTTTACCAGTTCCGTAGAGGTGGTGTCGCTGTTCCAGACCTGGTTGGAAATGTAAATATTTTCCGTGCTGACATAGAAGTTGGCGGTGCCGGATACCAGAGCCTTTGTATCCTGGATCTCTCCGGGGTTTTTTACATCCACAGATGAGATTACCAGATAAGACTGGGTGGTCAGATTCTCCGGAAGATAAACGGAGTCAGCCGGCACGGCTTTGCCGTTGGCCCGGGGGACAAGGGCGCTGGCCTCATACGTGTCCGCGATCTGCGGTGTATAGGAGGTAAAAAGATAAATATAATCGCCGGTTTTCCTGGATGTCTCATAGGAACCGTCCTGGGTAACGCTGCCTGTAAGGACAGGATTTTCCCGGTTGGAAATATCATAGGTGAAAAGGCAGGTCTGAGCCCCGGAGGATACCTGATATACGCCGTCTTCCTCGGTGAGAGAAGCATCCTGGCCGCCTGCGATGATCGTCAGAGAATCTCCGTCCAGGTAGAATTCATGGACCTGGGGCTGCGTGATGCCTTCCAGGGTTATCATGCTCTCAAGAACCGGTTTCTGGCTGTCTGCCTTTACAATAGCCAGAGTGCCGTCCGCCCGGAGAATGTAGATCCAGGCGCCGTCTGTTTTTACAAGATCTGCCTCATCCACCCCCTGTTCCTGAATATTAGTGGAAGAGTAATCGCTGCTCCCGTATGCGGCCAAGGAGCCGAGAGAACGGGAAGAAGAGCTTTCATCTGCGGCTATTTCAAGCGTAGTGCCATTGGGAGATGCCGCCAGGTCGTATTCAGCCCCGGCATCTGCATAGAAAGCATTGTACACAGCATCGTATACCTCCTGATAATCCGAGACAAACTCCAGGGAGGATGCAGGAGCGGCGGAGACACTTTCCGTTTCGCCCGCGGCCTCAGCCGCCCCCTCTGTCCCGGAATGACGATCAGAAGCGCTGCTTCCGGAAAGAAGCGCCTGATCTGCTGCTGTCTCCTGAATCTGCTCTGATTGAATCTGAACCTCCGCCTGTGTTCCGTCCGGAATCCTGGACTCTCTGGAAAGCCGGTTTACCTGCCACAGGGCGGTCATGGCAAAGACCAGTACCGCGGCGGCAGCAGCCCACTTATAGAAGCGGTAGCAGGACTTTTTCTTTTTTGTCACACTATTCTGCCGGGGTATTTCAGAAAGCTTCTTTTCGATTTCCTCCGGCCGCAGAGAATCCGGGGGAAGCGCTTCGTTTGCGGAACTTCGGATTTGCTCCAGAAGCTCCTGCTCTTTTTCATGATTTCTTTCACTTCTATGTTTAAAATCTGTCAATTTCTTTTCATCCATAGCTTTGACTCCTTTTCTGATCAAACGAAGAGATTAAGAAAGCTGCTGTTCCATCTTCCGCAGAGCACGGCTCTGCTTAGAGCGTACAGTGCCGGAAGGAAGCTTCAGCAGGCCGCCGATCTCCTGACTGGTATAGCCGGCAAAGAGATTCAGGGAAAGAATCAGTCTTTCCTCCTGAGAGAGGGAGAAGAAAGCCTGGCGTACGTCCAGATCTTCATTCCAGTCCCGGCTCTTACCGGGTATGGTTTCTTCCAGCTCCTCGGTTTTGTCCACATACTGTTTCAGCTTTCGCCGGCATTTGGCAGTAAGAATCCGGAACATCCATGCCTTAAAAGCGGCTGCTTCTTTTAAGGAACGGATCTGGGAAAAAGCGTCCGTCACCGCTTCGCTTACCGCGTCTTCCGCATCCTGGGGATGGCGGAGGGTGTAAAAGGCAAAGCGGTACAGATCCTGATAAATTTCTTTATAAAGAAGAGCAAAGGCATGGGCGCTGCCGTTTTTTGCCTGTCCCACAAGCTCTGTAAGGTGTTCCATATTTTTCTCCTTCCCGGGAGGGGCAGAGGACCTGAGGCTGCCGGTCTCCCAAAAGCATGAAAATATTTTCATTCTATCTATACAGTGTCCGAAAAAAGACGGAGTGTTGCATGGAAAATAAATTTTTTGAAAAAGGGTTTTTCATATGTCCCGAACCGCAGGGCAGGATTCTTTGACCTGCAGCTTGTGTTTACAGTGTATAGGAAAATTCGGAGGAATACCAGAAGGAAAAAGTAATGTGAGTAGCGGTTGATGGAAGAATGGAAGAATATCCGGGAAAGTGTTGAAGTATAAAGGCAAACCTGATATGAAAATAATTACAGAAAACACATAAATAGTGTATTTTCGTTTAATAAATATTTATCCTCGGGGACGGTGAAGGGGCTGAGTGCTTTCATGGGCGCAGTATTTGCGTTTTTGGAAGGAGGATATTTAATTGCTGATGAACTGGAAAATCACTTTAATAAAGAAATTGCAGCAACATTGGTGAGGTTCTTTTTAGATAAGAAAGTTAATAAAAAGGGAGCTACGCTTATTTTTTCGACACATTATTCGGAGTTATTAGATGAATTTGAAAGAAATGATAATATTTATATTATAAGAAACAAAGAAGGAATCAGTGCGGAAAACTTATCGAGCGTATACTGTAAAAGCGAAGAAACGTTGTGGAATTTGTTAAAAGACAATCAAAAGTAAGACGTACGCCTGCAGCGTAGGAAGCTGACAGTACCACTTGCAGGAACCGTCCAAAACAGATATAATAAAAAACAAATTGCGAGACAAATAAGGAGAATACAGAAATGGAATTTACAACGGTAAGAGAGCTGTATAAGAATCAGGAGTCTTATATAGGAAAAGAGATTACAGTAGGAGGGTGGGTGCGCAGCATCCGGGATTCCAAGTCCTTCGGCTTTATTGTGCTTCACGACGGGACCTTTTTTGATACACTGCAGATTGTGTACTCAGATACTCTGGAAAATTTCAGCGACATTTCCAAGTTAAATGTAGGGGCTGCCATTATTGTAAAGGGAACTCTGGTGGCTACACCAAAGGCAAAGCAGCCTTTTGAGATTCAGGCATCCTCTGTGGAGGTGGAAGGATCCTCCACGCCGGATTTTCCCATGCAGAAAAAGCGCCATTCTCTGGAGTTTTTGAGGACGGTTCCCCATCTGAGAACCAGAACCAACACCTTCCAGGCTGTGTTCCGGGTACGCTCCCTGGCGGCCTATGCTATCCATAAATTCTTCCAGGAGAGGGATTTTGTATATGTGCATACCCCTATTATTACAGGCAGCGACTGTGAAGGAGCCGGGGAGATGTTCCAGGTGACCACCCTGGATCTGAAGGAGACCCCTGTGACAGAGAAGGGAGAGGTGGACTATACCAAGGACTTTTTCGGAAAGATGACGAACCTGACAGTAAGCGGTCAGCTGGATGCGGAGACTTTTGCCCAGTCTTTCCGGAATGTGTATACCTTCGGCCCCACCTTCCGGGCGGAGAATTCCAACACAACCCGCCATGCGGCAGAGTTCTGGATGATTGAGCCGGAAATCTCTTTCGCGGATCTGGAGGATGATATGCGTCTGGCAGAGGATATGATTAAATACATCATCCGGTATGTGCTGGAGAACGCGCCCCAGGAAATGAACTTCTTCAATTCTTTTGTGGACAAAGGGCTGCTGGATAGGCTGAACCATGTGCTGAACTCTGAGTTTGGCCGGGTGACCTATACAGAGGCAGTCAGCCTGCTGGAAAAGAATAACGATAAATTTGATTATAAGGTGTCCTGGGGCTGCGACCTGCAGACCGAGCATGAGCGCTACCTGACGGAGCAGATTTTCAAACGCCCTGTTTTCGTAACGGATTATCCAAAGGAGATTAAGGCTTTCTATATGAAGCTGAATGAGGACGGAAAGACTGTGGCGGCTATGGACTGTCTGGTGCCGGGTATCGGAGAGATCATCGGAGGCAGTCAGAGAGAGGATGATTATGAGAAGCTGGCAGCCCGGATCAAGGAGCTCGGGATGAATCCCGAGGAGTATGTGCATTATATGGATCTCCGGAAATACGGTTCTTCCCGCCATGCGGGCTTTGGTCTGGGATTTGAGCGATGCGTCATGTATCTCACCGGTATGTCCAACATCCGCGACGTGATTCCTTATCCCAGGACAGTAGGAAACTGCGAATAAGGATTTGGTTCAGGAAAAGCAGCAGATGGAAGGCGTGAGATATGGGGAACAGAATATTAGTTTTGGATGATGAAAAAGAGATCGCAGAGGTTATTGCCCTGTATCTGAAGAACGATGGGTATGAGGTGGTTCAGGCTTATACGGGGAAAGAAGCCCTGGCAAAGGTTGAAAAGGATCCGCCGGATCTGGCCCTTTTAGACGTGATGCTGCCGGATGTGGACGGTTTTATGGTGCTGCAGAAGATCCGGCAGAAATATAAGTTTCCGGTAATTATGCTTACGGCCAAGACAGAATATACAGATAAGATTGCCGGGCTGACTATGGGGGCGGATGATTATATCGCGAAGCCTTTCAATCCTCTGGAGCTGGTAGCCAGGGTAAAGGCTCAGCTGCGGCGGTACACCAAGTATAATGAAAACGCCAAATCACAGGAAAATATTCTGGATTTCGCCGGTCTGGTGATGAATCGGGATACCCACGTATGTATTTATAATGAGCGGGAGCTGACCCTCACACCCATCGAATTCGATATTCTGTGGTTTCTCTGCGAGAACCGGGGAAAGGTTATCAGTTCCGAGCAGCTCTTTGAAGAAATCTGGAAAGAGAAATACTTTAAAAACAGCAACAACACGGTTATGGTGCACATCCGTCATTTGCGGGAAAAAATGGGGGATGGAAGAAGGAAGAGCGATTTTATCAAAACCGTATGGGGAGTAGGGTATAAAATTGAAAAATAATTACAGAAAGCTGAAACGAGTCATACTTCTTCGCACCTTGCTGGTGACGGCTCTGACAGCGGCTCTCGGGTATGGGATCCTGACCTTTCTGATAGACGGGATTTTCCAGAACAGCTTCGCCAACCTGGTGGTTCGTATTTTTCTGAGACTGGGAATGACGGACTGGCAGGCGGCAGAGTGGTACAGACGGATCTTCCAGATGAATAAAGAGGTCTATGTAATCGGAGGGTTTCTGGTGCTGTTTCTGATTTTCTTCTACCTGTCCATCGGGAGAATGACGGGATATCTCAATGAAATCAGCGGAGTGCTGGAAAATATTCTGGACGACACAGACGAGCCTATCGTGCTTCCCTCTGAGCTGGCGCCGATGGCGGAGATCCTTACGACGCTGAGAACCCGCTTCGTCAGAAGAGAGCAGCAGGCGGTGGAGAGTGAACAGAAGAAGAATGAGCTGGTGGTTTACCTGGCCCATGACCTGAAGACGCCTCTCACCACTGTGATTGCGTATCTCACCATGCTGGATGAGCACCCGGAAATGTCGAAAGAGGAGAGGGCGAAGTATACCCACATCACATTGGAAAAGGCGATACGTCTGGAAGAACTGATCAGCGAATTCTTTGAGATTACCAGATTCAATCTTCAGGATATTGTTTTGGAAAAAGAGCCCTTTAATCTTTCCATGCTTCTGGAGCAGCTGGCAGATGAGAGCTACGGAATGCTGGGAGAAAAATCCATGACCTGTGCCGTGGACGTGGAGGAAGGGCTTATGATGAACGGAGATCCGGATAAGCTGGCCCGTGTATTTGACAACCTTCTGCGAAACGCGGCGGCTTACGGGAAACCGGGGACAGAGGTGCTGATTCAGGCCAGGGGAAGCGGCGGCACTATGACGATTGTATTTACCAATGAAGGGCCGCAGATTCCGCAGAAAAAGCTGGAAATGATTTTTGAAAAATTCTATCGGATTGATGATTCCAGATCCAGCAAGACAGGGGGAGCCGGTCTGGGGCTTGCCATAGCAAAGCAGATTGTGGAGCTTCACGGAGGGGCGATTACCGCCACCAGCGACAGCAGGCATACCCGTTTTATTGTCAGCCTGCCCTCGGGACAGGAGTAAGGGGGAATGTATATGGAAAGAAGAGACCGGGAACGGTCCGGAAGGGAACGCCGCAGAAAAGAATATTACGATCAGAATCAATACTATGATCCGAATCGGTATTACAGTCAGGAACCCCGGAGAGGAACGGACGGACCGTATCGGCAGGAGAGCCCTGGCGGGAGAAGGCCCGGAAAGGAAAAGAGAAAAACCACCTTCGGGGATGTTGTCCGGATTCTTCTTATGCTGGCAGCTCTGGCCGTTTTCTGCTTTTCCGGCTATCAGCTCTATGGATTCTACAGAGAGTATAAGGCGGGAACGGACGAGTACAGCAGCTTGGCGAATGACTATACAGGAGAGAATGAGACGGAGGATTTGGCAGCCTTGGAGGAGGCGGATGACCAGGCGCAGAGTGTTGCCGGAAGAGAACTGGTGACGGTAGTGGAGAACGGACAGGAGGTTTCACTGCCGGTGATGAACAATCCCATCAACTTCGCGGAGCTGTCTTCAGTGAATTCGGACATTGTGGGATGGATTCGCATCCGAGCCCTGGACATCTCCTATCCCGTGGTGCAGACCGAGGATAATGACTATTATCTCCACACGACTTTTGAGGGAGCTTCCAATATAGCGGGATGCATCTTCATGAACTGTTATAACAAGCCGGATTTTACCGATCAGAATACGATTATATACGGACACAATATGAGAAACGGCTCCATGTTCGGAACCCTCAGTGATTT
>DVGK01000025.1 GCA_018712785.1 Candidatus Choladousia intestinavium
AAAATCAAAACAGGGGATAAATTATTGATTTTTAAAGAGAATATGAGTATACTATAAGAATAATGTATACAAGATACAAAAAGGGCACGTTCCCCTTTTCGGAAACAATTCTGACATTTCCGCTCAAAGGGGACGGACCCCTTTGGGGAGAATTGTCAGACTTCTTTGCAAAAAGAGGTCTGATCCTATATGGAGGACACAGGATGAACCAGATGGATTTGAGAGCTCTGGCAAAGATTAATCTTGGACTGGATGTGCTTGGAAGGCAGGAAAACGGTTATCACACAGTGAGGATGGTTATGCAGACCATCTATCTTTATGATGAAGTGCGGCTGATCAGAAAGAAGGATCCGGGAGTTGAGATCGTTACAAATCTTCCGTATCTGCCTACGGGCGAGGGAAATATTGCCTACAAGGCTGCCAGGCTTCTTCAGGACGAATTTGATATAAAAGAAGGAATCAGGATTTCGCTGAAAAAACATATACCGGTGGCAGCAGGTCTGGCAGGCGGCAGTTCCAATGCGGCGGCAGTGCTTTTCGGCATGAACCGCATGTTCGGGCTTGGGCTGAGCATGGACGGGCTGATGGAACGAGGAGTAAAGCTGGGAGCGGATGTGCCGTACTGCATTATGAGGGGCACTGTCCTGGCCGAAGGCATCGGGGAACGGCTGAGCGTTCTTCCGCCTATGCCCAAATGTACTGTCCTTATTGCAAAGCCT
Organism: Candidatus Choladousia intestinavium; assembly: GCA_018712785.1. Classification (GTDB taxonomy): domain Bacteria; phylum Bacillota; class Clostridia; order Lachnospirales; family Lachnospiraceae; genus Choladousia; species Choladousia intestinavium. The sequence goes on from DVGK01000025.1 coordinate 720, forward strand.
CCGGTCAGCGTGTCTACCCGTGCGGTTTATGAAGCGCTTGACGCAGGGGAAATAGCGGTTCATCCGGACATTGACGGGATAATCAGAGGACTGGAAAAGGAAGATTTAAAAGCCGTGGCAGATGCCATGGGGAATGTATTGGAAGACGTGACGATTCCCATGCATCCGGTAATCGAAGATATTAAAAATGAGATGAAAGCAGCAGGAGCTCTGGGTGCGATGATGAGCGGCAGCGGCCCGACGGTATTCGGACTGTTCGAGAACCGGGTCGACGCGAAAAAAGCCCAGAGAAGAATCCGGGATAAAGCACTGACAAAGCAGGTGTATATAACAGGTATACACAGAGTTAGGAGGAGTTGAAATGGGAACAGATTTTGAAGTGACGATGGATGAGTATCTTCCATTAAGAGATGTTGTATTTAACACATTAAGAAGGGCGATACTGCGGGGAGAGCTGAAACCGGGAGAAAGGCTGATGGAGATTCAGCTGGCAAATAAACTGGGAGTGAGCCGTACTCCCATCCGGGAGGCCATACGCAAGCTGGAGCTGGAAGGGCTGGTTCTCATGATCCCCAGAAGAGGAGCGGAAGTTGCGGAGATCACGGAAAAAAATCTCAGAGATGTGCTGGAAGTACGCTGCGCCCTGGAAGAACTGGCTGTGCAGCTGGCCTGTGACCGAATGGATGAAGAAGGACTCTCCCGTCTGAAAGATGCGGCGGAAAAGTTCCGGGAAGTGCTGGACAGCGACGATATTACCCAGATTGCCCAGGCTGACGTACTCTTTCATGATGTCATTTATACGGCGACGGATAATAAACGTCTCATTCAGCTTTTAAATAATCTGCGGGAGCAGATGTACCGATACCGGATCGAATATCTCAAAAAGAAAGAGTGCTATCCCCAGCTGATAGAGGAACACCAGGCTGTAATCGATGCCATAGCCGCGAAGGACAAGCGGAAGGCCACAGAAATTACCGGCCGGCATATTAATAATCAGGCGGATACAGTGGTCGGTACCCTGCGGCATAAAGAAGAAAAAGAATAAGACTGAAGAAGGATTTGGAGACAATTCTGACAATTTCGGCAAAAGGGGACAGACCCTTTTGCAAAGGGGTCTGTCCCCTTTGAATAAAATTTCCATATTTGTCCATACTGTTTATATATTCAGAATAAATATGGAGGTTTTACATATGTGCAGAAGTTTTTCGGATAGATTATTTATTAAAAGAAATGCGGAGAAGCTGATTTTTCTTTTTGCGGTACTGACGGCGTCTCTGGTGACTGTTATCGGGTTCCGGCAGGTGGAGGCTGCCGGGCGGCAGGAACTGCAGGAGCATCTAGCCGGTCAGGTTCTGCGTTTTCACGTGATTGCAAACAGTGACAGTGGCGAGGATCAGGAACTGAAACTGCAGGTGAGGGATGCTGTGCTGGATTATTTTGCGGATGAGATGCCGGAAAGCGGGGATGCTTCCCAGGCAGCTGCATGGGCGCGGCAGCATACGGATGAGATTGAAGAAGTGGGCAGAAGGGCGCTTGCGGAGGCGGGATCAGACGAGACAGTCAATGCGGCTGTAACCACCTGTTTTTTCCCGGACAGAACGTATGGGGATATGACATTCCCGGCGGGAAACTACGAGGCGCTGCGGGTAGAGATCGGCGCGGCCGAAGGCCATAACTGGTGGTGTGTGCTCTATCCGAATCTGTGTTTCCTGGATTCCACTAATGCAGTTATGCCGGACGAGGGGAAGCAGAAGCTGAAAAATGTACTGACTGAGGAGGAGTATTCCAGTATCACAGCCACATCCAGTTTTAAAATAGGCTGGTTTTTCTGGTAAAAAGCAGAATTAATATAACAGGAGATAAAATGATAGAAAATGACAGAGTTTCTGATAAAACATTTTATAAAGGACTATAAGGAAGTGGAGAAGGTGTCCGTGCGGACGGCGTATGGCGTTCTGGCAAGCATTGTGGGCATCTTCTGCAATGTTTTTTTATTTGCGGTAAAATTTGTGGTCGGCTTTATTCTGAACAGCGTGTCTGTTACTGCAGATGCCTTTAACAATCTTTCAGATGCAGGTTCTTCCATTATAAGTTTTGTGGGAGTAAAAATGGCAGAAAAGCCGGCCGACAGGGATCACCCCTTTGGACACGGAAGAATCGAGTACATTGCGGCTCTTGTCGTGTCTTTTCTTGTGCTGGAGGTGGGATTTACCTTTCTGAAGGATTCCATTGGCAAGATCCGGATGCCGGAGGCCCTGAACTTTCAGACAGTTTCTGTGGCAATCCTTATCGTTTCCATAGCAGTAAAGCTGTGGCTGGGTCTGTTTAACCGGAAACTGGGAGAAAGGATCAATTCCAAGGTCATGATGGCAGTCTTTACAGATTCTATGGGAGACGTGATCACAACAGGAGCAACGATTCTGTCTCTGATCTTTTTCCGCCTGACAGGAATCAATATTGACGGAATTGTCGGCGTAGGCGTTGCGCTGGTTGTCATGTGGGCAGGAGTGGGAATTGCCAGAGATACGCTGGAGCCTCTGATCGGTGAAGCCATTGATCCGGAGGTCTATAAAGAAATCAAAAGTTTTGTGGAGAGCTATGACGGCATTGAAGGAACCCACGATCTGCTTGTACATAACTACGGGCCGGGCCGGAGTATGGCGTCCATTCATGCCGAGGTGCCAAATGATGTGGACATTGAACAGTCCCATGAAATCATTGACCGGATTGAGCGGGAAGCGGTGAAGAAGCTGGGAATCTTTCTGGTTATCCATATGGATCCGGTAGAAATGAAAGATCAGAGAGTGCTTCAGGTCCGGGATCGGGCTGTGCAGATTCTGAAGGAGCTGGATCCGGCGTGTTCGATTCACGATTTTCGTATGGTACACGGAGAAAATCAGATAAATCTTATCTTTGACATGGTGATTCCCATTGAGTATGATGAGGAAATGAGAAAAGAGCTCCCGCAGAAGCTGGCAGACCGGCTGAAGGAGTCAGATCCCAGATATGAGTGCGTAATAACTGTTGAATATGATTATGTTGCAAAAAATAAGGAGTGATACTGTTATGGCAGGTGTGAAGAAGAACAGATTTGAATTTGAGGCGAGGGTCCGCTACAGTGAGATTGACCACAGAGGAACCATGACACTGCCGGCGCTGATCAATTATTTCCAGGACTGCAGCACATTTCATTCAGAAGCGATAGGACTGGGGATGAACCGGCTGAAACAGGAACGGAAAGCCTGGGTGCTTTCTTACTGGCAGATCATAGTAAAACGCTATCCCGGACTGTGCGAGAAAATTACCACAGGTACCTTCGCCACGGAGTTCAAAGGACTCTATGGAAACCGGAATTTCTATATGAAAGACGAAGCCGGAGAGCAGATCGCCTGCGCTAACTCCATCTGGGTATTTATGGATCTGGAAAAAGGCCGGCCTGCCCGTCCGACTCCGGAGCATATCGAACCGTACGGAACAGAAGCTCCCCTGGATATGCCCTATGAGGGAAGGAAGATTGAGCTTCCGGCAGAAAGCGGGGAGAGGGAGCCCTTCCCGGTGCGGAAGTATCATATTGATACAAATGAGCATGTAAACAACTGCCAGTATGTGCAGATGGCACTGGAAATGCTGCCGGGAGACGTACAGATCCGGCAGGTGAGAGTGGATTACAAAAAATCAGCCGTGCTTGGCGATATGGTCTGTCCCCGTCTGGCTGAAGAAAATGACAGAACAGTGGTTGAACTCTGCGACAGAGACGGAAAGCCATATGCAGTTGTGGAATTAAAATAAACAGGCGGCGGATTTCCGGAAAATGAAAAGGGGCAGGCCGGATTACGAAAGACCAGTCTGCGCCTGATTCAGCAAAACTCTTTTCAGGGGAGTCGGATTACTCCATTGTCCTCAGCACTTCTTCCAGCACATCTTCAGCAAACGCCGTAGTATGTGAAGCGTGATCCGACACGCCGGGAGCTGAGCCGGATACCGCATAGCTTGTCCCCGCAGTTTCCAGCATCTCGATATCATTGTACTGGTCTCCCATGGAAATACATTCCTCCGCGCTGATGTGAAAGTAATCAAGAAATGTCTGAAGCGCAGTTCCTTTATTTACATTCGGAGGAATAAAATCAATCCATATATTTCCGGATGTTACGGCCCGGATCTCCGGGGAAAACAGATCCGTCAGATGCTTCAGATATTCCAGAATAACCTGCTGGCTGTCAGTCAGATTACACACGGCAATCTTAATAAAAGGCCCCTTTGCTTTCGCAATATCGTCTATAATTTCTGTTGTATTTCCCATAACATTACAGATATGATTTACAAATGCCGGATTATGCCCCTCGATTACAGAACAGTTCTCTCTGGAAAGCAGAATATCAAAATCCGGCGCTTTTCTGATCTCCGCGATAATACGCCGGATCAGGTCTTCACTGAGAAGAGAGCGGAAGATAACCTCTCCGTTATGGACGCAGAGGGCGCCGTTTTCCGCTATATATGAAATATCATTTTCAATCCCCTGAAAGAGACGCCGCTCATTGTCGTACTGCCGGCCGCTGGCCGCAATGAACCGGACTCCCCTTTCCGTCAGTCTGTGTACAAGATCAAGCACCCGGGGAGACAGACTCTGCTCGCCGCCGTGAAGAAGGGTGCCGTCCAGGTCGCTTGCTATTAATTTTATCATAATGAAATATCCTCCAGTTAACAGATTCATTTTTCATAAGTTCATAAGTAGTATATCGGAAAAATGCCGGCACGTAAACGTCTTTTCTATCTGCCGGAAGGTTAAAAAGAAGTAAACAGCAGATCAGAGTACAGTTCTGTCTTTATGTAACAAACAAGAAATAGTTGTAACTTCTTTGTAATAGTAATATAATATAAGCTGTGTGAAAAACAGATATTTCCATCTGAATTCAGGCATACAAATAAAACGAAGAGATTAAGAGGTTGACATTATGGGAAAA
>DVGK01000026.1 GCA_018712785.1 Candidatus Choladousia intestinavium
CCACATTCTTTTTAAAGGCTGCGGAAAAATAATTTACATCCTTATACCCCACTTTGTAGGCGATTTCTCCGCTTCGCATTCCTGTGGATACCAAAAGAGTCTTGGCTTGTTCCATTCTCTGCTTTACCACATACTCATTAAATCCTTCTCCCATCTCCTGCTTAAACAGCCTTGAAAAATACACCGGGGAGACAAAAGACTGCTCCGCCATAGAGGCCAGAGAAAGTTCCTGTGACAGATTTTCATGAATATACTCTTTAGCCAGCCGTATTACTTCATGCGTTTTCCTGCTTCCTCTGCCAAACAGGTACTGAATACATTCTCTGCCTGCTTCTGCCATCTCCTCTTCGGAACACTGCTCCAGACTGTCGATCACCCGGTTCACGTAGTCTGTTTCTTTCTCCCCCCTGGCGATTCTGTACTCATAATACAGGGATGAAATAAGCTGATACAAGGTTCTTCGCATCATGGACTCGCTTAAATTATAGGATTTTGTACATCGGATATATGTATCGTACGTTTTCAGCAGTACCGGCAGTTCATTTAAATGCTCCTCCATGATCTTCTGCAGCTCCGCTACCGTTTCCCGGAAAATCTTCAGACGCAGCTCTGACTTGGGCGTATTATAGACAGCCGCCCCTTTCTCCTTCACCCTTGGAATAATGGATATCGCATCCTCGTAGGAAGTCTGAAGATATTTGAGCCCCTCTGCTCTGCATCCGATCAGAAGATTTACCTGTCTTCCCGTTTCCTCTGACAGGATTTCTTTCAGATCTCTTACCCGTTCTTCCACCTCATCATACTGTTTCCCCGCAAACATACATATTACAATTCTCCCCAGCTCATCTTCAAAGGTAAGTCCCTGTCCGCAGGCATCGTACAGGCTGATACAGAGATTTTTCGCCGTAAGATACTGGTACTCATAGTGATCCTTCCAGGACTTTTCTTTCTCAATCACAGGCAGTACCACAATGGCCTGGACCTCCTGGCAGGGACTGCAGCGCCGTTCCCTGCAGAGTCGGTTCAGTTCCTCTTCTTTTGCCCTGCCCTTCACCAGATCCCGGCACAGTTTTTCCTGCCAGTACTGCTCCGTGATCCCTTCCATTCTGTATTCAAACTGCTGCCGTTCTTTTTCTTCTCTTGCTGCCCGAAGCAAGTCAAGCTGTTTCTTTACCGCCTGTTCCAGATCCGGACCATCCACCGGCTTCAGCAAAAAATCGTGAACCTCCAGTCTGCAGCACTGTCTGGCATACTCGAAGCTGTCATATCCTGTCAGCACCACGATTCTCATATCCGTTTTCATCTGGTTGACCCGCTCAATCAGCTCCAGCCCGCTCATATTCACCATGCACAAATCCGTCAGCATAAAATCCACGGATTCCCTGGACAGAATTTCCGAGGCCTGCTCGCCGGAAGCCGCAGTAAAAATTTCATCCACCCCAAGACTCTCCCAGTCAATAATTACCCGAAGTCCTCTTCTGATAATTTCCTCATCATCTACAATTAATACTTTATACATTTTTCTTCCCTATCTTCCTTCAGTACCTGCTCCAAGCGCCTACTGCTGATATGGAATACGTACTTCTACAGTAATCCCCTGATCCTTATTTTTCTTATAAAGCAGACCGTATTCTTCTCCAAAATAAATTTTTATACGCTGATTTACATTTCTCACCCCATAGCCGTTCTGAGCCTCTGGTATCTGAATGCTTTTGTTAAGTTCTTCTATTTCATCCTCTTCCATCCCGGCGCCATTGTCTGAAACAGAGAGAACAGCGCATTTTCCCTCTCTCCGGATAGAGATAAAGATATCCCCTGTATTTCCTTCCCTTACTTTTATGCCGTGATAAATACAGTTCTCAATCAGAGGCTGCAGCGTCATCTTCAGAATCCGGATCTCCTGATATTCTTTCGGAACTTCCTGGTGAAAATGAATAATATCTCTGTATCGAACATTCTGGATAATCAGATAATTTTCTATATGTTTTAATTCCTGCTTCAGCGTCACTACATCCTGTCCCCGGCTCAGGCACAGGCGGTAATAGGAAGCAAGAGCAAGCACCAGTCTGGAGATTTCCCGGTTGCCGTCCAGTACAGCCTGCATATGGATACATTCCAGAGTGTTATACAGAAAGTGAGGCTTAATCTGATCCTGGAGAGCGCTCAGTTCCATTTTCCGCATCTGGATCTGTTCTTCTTTTATCTTCTGCATAAGGTGATCCACATTTTTTACCATGACATTGAAGCTTTTAGCCATCTCATTAAATTCCGTCTCCTGGTACTCCACGTCCATGCGGATAGCCATATTTCCCTCTGCCACAGCCCCCATCCGTTTTTCAAGATCCTCCACCGGATGAATCAGTTTTTTGGCTGCCCGATAGCAGTAAACCAACAGACTTGCGCAGGAAAAACACATAACCAGGGCGGAAAGCAGCAGTACGCCCAGAGAATTTTTCAGAATACGGAGCAGAGAAATCTCAGCAATGATATGCCAGCCGCAGAAGTCAATAGGAGAATCCAGGTAATACGTTCCATTCCGATACTGTATACGGGATTTCCCGGAAACGATCCGATCATGCTCGTACGGGCTTCCAATCCTGCTGCTGTCTTTGTGCGAGAGAATCCTTCCTTCACTGTCCGTCAGCAGGATATTGTCAAAGGAATTTCCTTCATAGTACTCCCGGATCACTTTTTCCGGTATCCCCAGGCTTATATACCCGATTTCCTGGTACAAAGAATATGTGCTGTATACTGGAAAAAACAGATTCAGGGTATGTTCCGGCTCTCCGAAAATGTCCTCACTTACGGAAAGCTTTTCTGTTTCCTCCTGTGTAAAGGCAGCCTCGTCAAAATCTTCACACATCTTTTTATACAGAACCTCTTGATCCCCTCTCCATCCGCTTCCCACAGAACGGATCGTCTCATCTTTGTAGCGAACCAGCGTAAGATACTTGATATTTGGATTGAGCTTTTTATAGTTAATCATAGAAATCGATACCTGGTTTATAAAAGCTCCGTCCAGTTCGTCCTCTTCCGCCTCCAGATACTCCTGAAGCGTTCTGTCATTTCTCATCATGCTTCCCAGCTGATAAAGAGAAGCCATCTCCTGCTCAAGGGCATTTTTTATGATCTCTTCCTGGGTTTCCGCCATCTGTCTTTCTTTTTTGATATACGTGGTTCCATAGCTTACAGTAGTAAATAAAATGACAATCGAAGAAACCCCAATCACTGACAGCAGCACTACCTGTATCAGTCTTCTTCTAAAGCTTCTCTTCATCCCGCTTCGCCCCTTTTTGCGGTTTTCCCTGCAGGCAGCTGTCTTCGCTCTTTTAAAGAATTGTAATTCCCGCTTCCTTTAATAAAGTACAGCCCTCCAGAAGAACCTTTTCTCTTTCATCCTCATGAATCAGTTTTAATAAAATATTTTCCAACAGAAGATTGTCTACATTTCTCAGATCCATAAAAGCCGCCCTGCTCCAGTCCGGATAATAATTTCCGGAAACCTCCTGCCGCGTATCTTTCTTCTGATCCAGCACCCTGGGATACTCCTTTGGAATATCCTCCTTCTTTACACCGCCGATCCCTGTATAAATAATATCCTGGAGAATCACATTTTCCACCGGATGGGACTCCTCTGCGTCAAAGCGGATTCCTCCGAAATAAGGAGCCCCCATTACGTCATCTTCAAAGCGCCTGTGAGTCTTTTCCATTTCCTCATCATCCGTGATAATCAAAGACCGCAGAATAATTCCCTTCAGTTCTCCAATCTCGGGAATCTCTGTGAGCTCCACGGAATTTCCCAGATCCTCCGGCAAAAAACGGTTATTTAAAAGTACAAAAACCGGCCGCCTTACATTTCGCATGGTCACATTGGACACAGTAATGTCAGAAATACTGCCGCCCTCTGTACATTCAATTTTAATTCCTTCTCTCCATACATTGTGCATGGTACAATTACTGATCACAACTCCTGAGATCCGGCCGATGGATTTCAGTCCGATTCGTATTCCCGCGCAGACAGAAGAAAAAGAACAGTTTGTAATATGTACGTCCTCCACCGGATAAGCCGGGTTTCCCGCCTGCAGACACAGATTGTCATCAGTTCCCTGGATTCTGCAGTCTAAAATATATAAATGGCGGCTTCCGTCAAAATCCAGTCCGTCCCCATTATACCTCTTTTCATTCTCAATCTGCACCCCGTGAATCCAAATATATTCGCTGTCTAAAAAAGCAGTGGTCCAGGATGGGGAATTCATCAGCCTGATATTGGAAATATGAATCCTTCTGCATCTTAAAAAGCGGATCATCATGGGCCGGTAAATGCTTCCCTCACAGGGAAACAGCTCTGCTCTGCCGTTCAGCTCTCCATAGCCTGTAATCCCGATATTTTCCGCGTCCTGGGCATATATCCAGCAGCGGTCAAGCTCCGGCTCATTCCGATACCGGTTATAATGGGTATCTTCCCCATAACACTCTATATCTCCCCATGCCTCCAGCCTTGCCGAGACATCCACTTCAAGATACACGTTGGATTTCAGATACAGGGTTCCCGACCTGTACACCCCTCCTTCCAGCAGAACCGTTCCTCCTCCTCTCTCATGACAGAGGTCAATGGCCCTCTGGATCGCCTGCTGGTCATTTTCCCTTCCGTTTCCCAGCGCCCCGAATTCTTTTACATTATAATACGTTCCCATAACAAGCTCCTCTCTTTCCCGGCTCTTATCTTCGGTCACCGTCTAAAAGACGGAACCGGAATCAGTTGTTATGCAGTATCTTATCATAAAAAGAAGGCGCCTTTCGGCGCCTGGAAGAAGACAGCAAATTATTCAATAAAAAAGTTTAAAATTCTAAGCTTTTCCCGCGAAAGCCCAGTATGGCATAGACAGAACAAGCAAAATCCTGTACAATAATTAAACTCCAAACTCTATCGTAAAGGATGCTTTCTTATGATTAATGAAATTTTGAAAAAGATTACCGATGCTTTCTCCCCCCTTCCCTTCCTGGAAGGGATTGTTCTGGGCGGTTCCAGGGCCACCGGTACTGCCTCCCGGTCATCTGATCTGGATATTGGAATTTATTATCGCAAAAAAACCGTTGATTTTTCCCGGCTGAATCAAGTCGCATCTGATCTGGATGATGAGCACCGGGAGCCTCTTATCGGCCCGGAGGGGGACTGGGGAAGATGGGTAAACTGCGGCGGCTGGCTGAAGATCGACGGTCTGCCCGTGGATCTGATCCTGAGAGATCTTGACCGGGTGGAACCGATCATTTATGCCAGCGACCAGGGGAACTTTTCCCCTCACTACCAGACAGGGCATCCTCATGCGTACCTGGATGTTATGTACCGGGGAGAGCTGGCAGCTTCCAAGGTACTGTACGCGCCCGGAGATGACTTCTGCAGACTGAAAAGACAGGCAGAACAGTATCCGGAGCCTCTGCGGGAATCCCTGATCTCTTTTTTTCGTTTCGAGGCTGGTTTCTCCTGTATGCTGGCAAAGAAATCCGCGCCCCAGGGAGATCTCTATTATGTGGCCGGCCATCTGTTCCGTTCTGTCTCTGCCTTAAATCAGGTGCTTTTCGCCCTAAACCGCACCTACTGCCTGAATGAGAAAAAAGCCGTCCGGAGAATTGAGACTTTTCCCAAAGCTCCTGCCAGGTACGCCCGGAAGGTAGAAGAAATCTTGTCTCTTTCCCCAGACTCGGCTTCCGAGTGTATCCGCAGGCTGGAGGCTCTCTGCGGGGAGGTGGATGAGCTGGCCGGAGAGTAATCTACTCTTCCTCATTTTTGTTATAGATCTCCCGCGTAATCTCCATCACCATCAGCAGTGTCACAGGCCCCAGGAACACCCCGGCAGGTCCGTACAGGTACAGGCCCGCGTACACGACCACCACCATGACGAAGGGATAGACCCCTAACTTTGCCCCGATCAGCCGAGGTTCCAGATATTCCCGCACCACATAAGTCAGAAGGAAAAGCCCGGCATATCCCGCCGCCAGCTTATAATTCCCCCGGAATACCAGAAATGCCGCCATGGGAACCAGGACGGTACCGGTACCGATGAAGGGCAGGGCGTCCAGCAGGCCGATGACAATCCCCAGCAGGAGGAAATAGGGATTACCGAAAATCCACAGGCCGGCCGCGCACAGGATAATGGTAATCAGTATAAGAATCATCTGGGCCTTCAGATACATTCCTCCCTGCTTCCACATCCTCTGAGTAATGCGGTGAATAAACTGATAGCTTTTATATTTCTCCAGACTGGCAGCCATCTTGTCATAGTCCCGGATCAGCAGCACTACAGATACGAAAAGCATCAGCAGAAAAATTCCGGCCTCCGCCAGCTTTTTCAGATAGCGGACAGAGTAGTTCACCACGCCGGGAATAATATAGATCCGAATCTGCTCTGTAGCGTGATCCAGGCTGGAATATACGAAATCTTTTACATCGTCTGTGCTGATGCCGAAGCTCTGCTCCGCCAGATAGCAGCAACGGTCGATGATTCCGCAGAAGCAGTCATAGTAATAATCAAAATTCAGAGCCACCTTCCGGATCTGCTCCGTAAGCATACAGGAAAGACAGTAAAACAGAAGAATAAAAACCCCCAGGAACAGAACCATCAGAACGGAGACAATGACCTCCTTTTTCCAGGGAAGCCTTTTTCTGATTTTCTCTGTCACCGGATTCAGCACATGCACCAGAACGTAGGCAATAAAAAAAGGAATCACATAGGGGAGAAGGTATTTCATTCCCAGAAAAACCCCTAGTGCAATTCCAATTATCGTAATCAATTTCTTTCCTTCTTCCATACGTTCCCAGCCCTTTCTTCTCTATGGTATGGAATTTAGTATGGAAGTATAAATCCTGTTTTATTCTGAAGCGGCCCTTATATCTTCTGGAGGATCTGAAAGATCTTTCCAGAAGGGCTGATCGAAAATTCCATTTTTTTGCCAGTAACGGGATGGAAAAATACAAGCTTCGCGGCGCACAGGGCCGGAGAAGCTTTCTCAGGTTCCTCGCCCGCTGCCTTCGCCCAGTTCTCCCACTGGGGATTGTATTTCCGATCCCCGTACAGGGGCATCCCGCTTCCTGCCATCTGTACCCGGATCTGATGATGGCGTCCGGTTATCAGCCGGATCTCCATAAGGGCAAACCGGCCCTGTTCTCCCGGCGCTTCTTCTTTCAGCCTCCGGCAGTAAAGCGCGGCCTCCTTTGCGCCCTTCATTCCCTCCGGCACAATTCGGGAGGTATTCGTCCTGGCGTCCTTCAAAAGCAGATGAGACACCTGAACATAGTCATCCCTCAAAAGTCCGGACGCCTTTGCCTCATCCTGAATGCAGCATACGGCCAGGTACGTTTTTTCCATTTTGTTTTCCTGTATCTGCCGGCCAAGCTCCGCAGCCGCCTTCTTTGTCTTCCCAAAAACCAGGATTCCCTCCACAGGCTGATCCAGCCGGTGGATGATCCGGATCCCTTCCCTGCATCCCTCCTCCTTCAGATGCAGATTCAGGATGCTCTCCAGATCCTTCACTCCTATGCGGCCGCTCTGTACCGGCAGTCCGGAGGCTTTATAACAAACGAGAATTTCCCTGTCTTCATATATGATTCTATAGTTTCCCATCTCTCCTCCCGCCCGGAAAGGCTTACGGCCTGAAGCCTTCAAAAATAAAGTAATCATAGTACGGCCTGCTCTGCTCCAGCTGTCTGGGCGAACGGACGGTCCATGCCACAGAAGGACACTTAAAAAGCTTTCTGCATATATTCTTGGATAGGGCCTCCTTGTCCCGGATATCATAAGCAATAAAGTCCGGCCTTCCCAGGAAATTCGTAAGCAGATGCCTTACTACAATCTGTTCCGGGGAGTAGTTCCCCTCCTGCCGCTGGAAATTCATGGCCAGCTGTCCGCGCCTTATTTCCGGCCGATGTTTTCTGTACCACATCAAAGCCCATGGATGAAAAGACTCAATACAGTATTCTCCTTTATAATCCTTCAGAAATTCATCTGCCTTCTCGCAGATCCGGTTGCTGAAGTTCCGGTATTTCAGTTCTATAATCAGAGGGACTCTTCCGTCTACCAGCTCCAGTGCCTCTTTAAAAAGAGGAATTTTCTGATCTGTGCCGTACACAGAAAAATTCCGCAGATCCTCATACGTATAATCGCAGATCCTGCCGGGTACGCCGCAGACTCTCTTCATATCTGTATCGTGAAAAACCACCACTTGTTCATCCTTTGTAAGCTGGAGATCCATCTCTATCCCGTAACCGGCCTCCATGGCCTTCTGAAAGGCCCGAAGCGTATTCTCCGGCGCGTCGGAGCGATTATCAAACAATCCTCTGTGGGCGTAGTAAACCTTTTTCCATCGCCTCGGTTTCCTCTTTATCCGCGGCATAATAGCAAAAATATAAGCTCCTATGGCTCCAAGCATCCATCCTGCTTCTGTTTTCATACAATCACCTTCTTTTATGCTTCTGAATTCGGGGCGAGCGCCTGTCTGCCGCATCGCCGCGTCCGCTGCCGATTATTATAACCTATTCTGAAATTCTCTGCAACGTCTTTACCTGAACCTCAGAAGATGTGTGAAATCCTTTTTATACAAAAAACCACCGCAGACAGCGTGAACAGCTTGTCCGCAGCAGTTTATGGCGTATGATTTGGTATGAACTTTCGCGGCGCTTTAAGCTGCCTCGTCTGCTGCCTCTGTGTCGGCAGTCTCGCTGAAGGAGTCGATCAGAGCCTGAAGCTCCTCATCGGGCTCTACACCCTCCAGATCGTAAAGGTATCCGTCAAAATCAGTAAGCTCCCAGGCACCCTCCGTATAGGTGTATTCCAGATCCAGCCTGCCGAGAAACTGATCGTACTCACCGCCGGCCTGCACGATCGGAGTAGTCTTTGTATCATTTTCACCTGGTGTATAGAGAGGATTTGTGATCACAAAGTGGTCGTCTGCTCCTACCACCGCTGATACTCCCTCTACCCAGCAGGTCTTGGTATCTACTGCCAATCCTGTATGGGAAAGAACGATATTAATATCTGTCTGCGGCGCCACCTCTTCCATCAGATTCGCGACTGTGATCTCTCCGCTCTCAAATACCTTATCGGAAACTTCCTCCCACTCACGATCCTGAGGTTTCAGAGAGGTTACGCCAATGATACCGATGTTCAGACCGCCTACCTCTTTGATGATGTAGGGATCTACGCCGTCAATCAGTTCTCCGGTGTCTTTCATGGTCACGTTTGCGCAGAGTGTAGGGCAGTTTGCCAGCTCAATCAGATTCTGAAGCTGTTCGTTGCCTGCCTCCGTGTCCCCTCCCTCCGGCGGGACACGAAAATCATTATTTCCAAGAACCCACGCGTCATATCCGATCTCATTCAGAACTGTCATTTCAGGAATGCCCTGCTGCTCCTGAAGCGGTCCTCTCAGGAAAATATCTCCGCCATTGAGTACCAGCAGATTATCCGTCTCTTCTCTTGCCTCATCAATCAGGGTTTTAAACTGGGGGAGCCATTCCATACGGCCATGGACATCATTATTATGAAGAATCGTCAGCTCATACGTATCCCCCTCCTGAGGCTGAGCTTCCGCTGCTAATGCGGATAAATTGGCTGAGCTGAACATCATAACTGCTGCAGCCGCTGCCAGAAATGCTTTCTTTCCAAAAAACTTTCTCATTTCTTTTTTCCTTTCATCGTTCACTTGGTTTGTCAGATTTGAAACAGTTTGTGGGGCCCTCTTCATTCCTGTCATAAATGAAGTTTACCAGCTCCATATATAGTTCTCTATCATGCTCCAGTAAAAAGATTGTAAAAATCATCCCATCCCAGCCTTTCCTTATTTTTCTTGACTATCCGTCGGAAACAGTGTACGCTTATAAAGACAGAAAGCGTCAGCAGAGCCGGAAAATGCCGCAGGGCTGCGGTTTTCTGCTGCCATAAAAAAATTATGAGGTGGAAATATGCAGGAAATGAAACCAATCAAAGAAGGAAAAGTCCGGGAAATTTATGACAACGGCGACAGTCTGATTATGGTAGCGACAGACCGGATCAGCTGTTTTGATGTGATTCTGAATAATCAGGTGACAAAGAAAGGCGCTGTCCTTACGCAGATGTCCAAGTTCTGGTTTGACATGACCCAGGATATTATTCCGAATCATATGATTTCTGTGGATGTGAAGGATATGCCGGAATTCTTCCGGCAGAAAAAGTTCGACGGAAACAGCATGATGTGCCGGAAGCTTGAGATGCTTCCCATTGAATGCATTGTCCGGGGCTATATCACAGGAAGCGGCTGGGCCAGCTATCAGAAGGACGGCACGGTATGCGGCATCGCTCTTCCTCAGGGACTGAAGGAATCCGACAAGCTGCCTGAGCCCATCTATACCCCTTCCACAAAAGCTGAGATCGGCGATCACGATGAAAATATCTCTTTTGAGCAGAGCATTGACCATCTGGAAAAATATTTCCCCGGCAAGGGCAGGGAATACGCCGAAAAGCTTCGTGACTGCACCATCGCCCTCTACAAAAAATGCGCGGAATATGCCCTCTCCAGAGGAATCATTATCGCGGATACAAAGTTTGAGTTCGGTCTGGATGAGAAGGGAAACCTGGTGCTTGGAGACGAAATGCTCACGCCTGACAGCTCCCGGTTCTGGCCGGCCAGCGAATACGAGCCGGGCCGCAGCCAGCCTTCCTTTGACAAACAGTTTGCCAGAGACTGGCTGAAGGCTCACCCGGATAACGACTGGACACTTCCCCAGGATATTGTGGATAAAACCATTGAGAAGTATCTGCAGGCATATGAGATGCTTACCGGAAAGCCGCTGTCCGTCTGAGCGCCTGCCGGAGAGCCCCGTCCGCCCGGACAGGAACGGACAGCGCCTTCATCCCGGCGCCGTCCCGGATAAGAGGCAAAGAAGACATCTTTGAATGTTGAAGGAAATATACCAGCAAAAACAAACAGGGAGGGAAACACAAATGGGAGCAAAGGGAAGCACGCCAAAAACCATGAAAGCCTTGGTTGCGTATGGGAAGGACGACTATCGGTTTGAACCGGAATACCCGGTGCCGGAATGCGGTCCCGATGATATTATTATCAAGACGGAAGCATGCGGCATCTGCGCCGGGGATTTGAAATGCCATCATGGAGCCGCCATGTTCTGGGGCGATGAAAAACAGCCGTCTTGGGTAAAGCCGCCGTTTATTCCGGGTCATGAATTCTTTGGACGGGTGGTAATGACCGGAGAAAATGTGGAGGACTACAAGCTGGGAGACAGGATTATCGCCGACCAGATCGTCCCCTGCGGGAAATGCAGATTCTGTAAAGACGGACATTACTGGATGTGCCAGCCTCACGATATGCTTGGCTTTATGTCCTATACCAACGGGGGGATGGCGGAATACGTACGTTATACGAAGAACTGTAAGATAAGCAGAGTTCCGGAGGAAATGACCCTGGAGCAGGCGCTGCTGGTAGAGCCCTACGGCTGCTCAAAGCATGCGGTTGACCGGGGAAGCATCACAAACGAGGACGTTGTGGTAATATCCGGAGCCGGTACTCTGGGCCTTGGAATGGTGACCTATGCCAGGATGAAGAACCCGAAGCTCCTGATTTCCCTGGATATGCAGGATCAGCGGCTGGAGAAGGCAAAAGAGTTCGGGGCCGATCTGATATTTAATCCTGGAAAATGCGATATTGAAAAAGAAATTCTCGCGCTGACAGAGGGATATGGATGCGATGTCTACATTGAGGCCACTGGCCATCCCTCCAGCGTCATTCAGGGACTTACGATTACAAGAAAGCTGGGACGGTTTGTAGAATTCAGCGTGTTCGGATCTGAGACCACAGTGGACTGGTCCATTATCGGCGACCGCAAGGAATTAGATATCCTTGGTTCCCATCTCAGCCCCTACGCCTATCCTTTCGTAATCGAAAACATGATCAAAGGAAATCTCAAGACGGACGGAGTTGTGACAAGCTGCTTCCGCCTTGAAGAATGGGAAAAGGCTTTTGATTATGCTACCGGAAAATACGGGGATCTTAAAGTAGCCTTTAAATTCTGAGAAAAGTGCTTTGGAGAAACAACAGTCCGCCCTGCTGTGGCACAGCAGGGCGGACTGTCTTTTTTAACGGTTAGATAGAACCTTGTTTTCTTTTATGTATTTTTTCCTTTATTTCTTTTTCGCCTTTACCATAGCGAAGATACTCTGAAGCACAATAAAGAAGCACAGCAGAGCCGCCACAGCGATGCTGGACCAGGAGCTTAAAAGTTTTCCGTTGGTCTTCACCAGTGTGGAAATGGTACCTGTAATCAGCACTCCGAAGAAGGAGCCGAAAACATTTCCCACACCTCCGGTAAGGAGTGTGCCGCCGATGACGGAGGAAGCGATGGCATCCATCTCAAGTCCCGTAGCCTGGGCCACGCTGGCGGACATGGTATTCATACAGTAGCAGATGCCGCCGATGGAGCAGAGGAAGGAAGAGAGTACATACGCTTTCATACGGATATCCGTAATGAGAATATCCGGTCTTTCTTTCAAAATCATAGGATATGCCATCTCCCCGTCGCTGGCGCATCCCGCAAAGAAAAAACCCTCCTTCTCCCAGTCTACATTGTTCCGGATTCCCTCCCGGATTACAATTTCATCCTCTACCAAAAAAATCTTCAGCATTTTGCCGTGCCTCCGTCAGTCTTCAATCCATAATTCAGAAATTCATTACAGATTCTTATACGTCTTCTTCTCCTTGACAACCTTTTAAAAGTTTTCTCTTATTCTTCTGACTGTGAAGATAATTCCTCAGCAAAAACAGAATCGCCACACTGACCACTGAAACAAAATCTTCAAATATAGTAGTCTCACCTACAATCATATGCCGAGCCATAAGGAAAATCAAAATCTCTATAACATGATCTGAGCTGGGTCCGCAAAGCATCTGCAGAAATTCTATCCCGATTACCAGCACAAAAATATCTTCCAGATAATGTCTGAAAGTCCCCGTATTTTCTGTCAGTTCCCGGAAACTGTCAAAATTCTCCAAAACACCTGCAAAGGTCAGAAGAATTCCCGCCAGGACTAAAACAGCCGTAGCCATCTCCAGAATCCTGCAGATCCATTCCATACTTTTTTTGAATTTTTTTATCATAACTCTCCTTATTCCCGGCTTCGGCCGTCTTTCTCTTTGCTGTCTGTCTCTCATCTGCTATATGAACTATTAATATTTTATCTATAATCATTCCAAATGTAAATAAAAACTTTTGCGCAGTCTCAAGATACGTTTCAGATTATTCTGCAGAAAAAAGACGCCATAGCTGATTCTGCCATGACGTCCTGTATTTCTTTTCTTTACAAGCCCCTGCTTTGCGTCCCCATACGCCAGTCATTTCTTTTTCGCTGCGCTAGCTGATTTTTTCCATATATTCCACCATCAGATTAATATTGGCCGCCTCATACTGATTCATCACCCGGGTGTCAAATTCATCCGCTTCCACATATCCGTCGTACCAGGACTTAGAATCGAAATACGCCTGTACGTCCTGCAGTACGAATTTCCGGTGATGGCGGGCATAGATCTCATTAATGGCCATCTGTACCTGATCTGCCGACATCCCTGTCAGATCCGACTCATCCAGATATTCCGTAGAGCTCTGTGGCAGAATATAATCAGAAGAAGACGAAATCTCCACTGTACTGCCTGACGAACCATTAATCTGAATGTTATCCAGCACCCACTGGACGTCATCACTCATATCCGTAAATTCTGCCATCACCTGATCATTGTCATAATACCCCTGCACATCTGTGGGAGTCGTGGCGTAATAAATCCCGTCCGCTCCGTTTCCAAGCGTCTCAAAGCTGGGCAGATCCAGATAATCCAGCGTCTGGGTATAACAGATACTGAAAAGATTTCCCCCGTTGGCATATCCCAGCTCCTGTGTCCACAGATCTCTGGAATCAATGTGGAAAAAATCTACGGAATCTGAGTTGATACTCATGGCACAGTTTCCTGACCAGGAAGCCGGAAGCGTCACCGACGCTTCTGAAAAATGAATCGTAATGTTTCCTTCCGCGTCCTTCTCCGTGGTGTAGTCCCAGCGGTTCCCCTCTTCCGCCCCTGCTGCAAACGTAAAACAAGCCGCCAGACATAAAGCAGCCGCGGCCGCCAGACTGGCTTTTAAGCATTTTCTCTTCATAATCCCCCATTCCTTTCTCATGTTCATGTCCTCTTGATTTAAGAATCCGGCGTACATTCCTTCTGCCGTTTTCCTGTCTTTCCAGACGGGAAAGGATTCTGTATCTGTATTGTACAATACTTTTCCTCAAAAGAAATGAATGTATTCTTAAAAAAAACCGCAAGTTTTCTATTGTCGTGAACAATAGAAACGGCGGTTTGGTATCCCCGAACCGCCGCATTCTTTTAATTAAAATAGACTGTATCTGTTTCCGGCGCGCCGGTAAGCTCATAAGAAAGCGCGTGAAGCACAGGTCCCTTATCTCCATACTCTTTCGCGTACTCATACTGGATTCTGGCCGTCAGCCAGATCCACTGCCTGGCCTTCAGATCCCCTGCGAATTTGCCCCGGCAGACGTATCCCACAAACCGGATATCATTCTCACAGCAGGTCATGGCATTCCTCCCGGGCACAAAAGTGTCTGCGTCAAATCTTCTGGATTTCATCACCTTAGCCCGGAAGCGGACTTTTTTGCCCTCATACCGCTTGGGATTTTCACTGACATCCAGATACCACAGCCCATAGTCCATATCCTCAATCCGAATCACATCCGCGTTCAGATCATAGGGCGGCTGATCCATACCGGGATCCACAGGATTTCCCTGATCGTCCTCAAAATAAATCATGGCCCTCTGATTCAGCCCCCGAATGGTTCTCCGGTAAGAGTGAAGATCCATCTCCTCTGTACACCGGTTAAAAATTACCATTTCTGTGTCCAAAAACAGATTGCTTAAAATACTTCTCATATTGTTAAGATACACCGGAAAGGTGCTTCCATCCACAATCGTAATCACCTGGGCAAGCTCCATAGGCCTTGGAAGCTCCTCCTCCAGAAGCCACTTGGGATCCCACACGCCGTTCATTTCCACAAAAATCCGGCGGGGACGGTAGTGCTTCACACACTGCTCCAGGAATTCTGCGTGAAACTCCTCCGGCTGCTCCACGGAAATCACATCAATATTTCTGGAAGCCAGATCCTCTTCATCATACTCCTCGATCCCCTCTTCACAGAGAATCAGAAGCCCCTTCTGTCCGTCAGCAAAGTCTTCACTTTCCAGAACATCCCGGAGAAAAGAGGTCTTGCCGCTCTCCAAAAATCCCGTAATCACATAAACAGGAATCTCTCTCATCCGAATCTC